>NZ_CP019288.1:911250-1215000 GCF_009901525.1 Kordia antarctica | reverse complement strand
ACATTTTCAATAGTATCTAAATTTGGTGTATACTGAATTTCTTCTTCAAGAAGATTGCTAATTTTACTCACATACAATACATAAAAGTTACAGTTATAGTCTTTCAAAAATTGAAGTCCATATGCAATAGCATTCCATGAATTTTCAGAAAAGTCTGTTGGTATTAATATATTTTTCATGCTAGATCACACTTTGATAGCAAATCTATATGGAAGAACTATAATAACATATGATATTAGTCATATTTGACTTTCGCTCACGTGCTTTGTATGATTTATGTAATGGTCAATCAACTAATTTAGTATACAGATGCGGACTTTGCAAAGCCAACAATTACGCATAGTGTTACAAACATGTTGCCTACGGATAAGTAATTGTTTTGATATAATAATATGTACCAGCCTTGTACATAAAAAACAATACATAGCTTTTTTTAGTTTCAGAATTTTCAACTTTATGAGGAACCCAAGCTGTTACAGATATATTGTGAATTGTGATATCAGCGTTTTCGATATCTAAATTCATTTCTTGTCCGCCATAGCTTAGTTCATTATAAAAAATATCTTTATATGTTGGACGAACTATAACGTTTCCTTTGTTTCTTCTACTTTGATGAATATTTATTATAGAAAATCCTTGACCTACAATTGTATTTAGTGCTTCCGTATCAGCTTTAGCAACTGCTTCTTGGTATTCATAAAGCGTCCTTTTTATTTCGATAACTTCTGGATCTTCAACTTTTAACTTTTCTTGAGTATCTACTGTTTTTTGAACATTTTTATCAACTGTTTTACAGGAAATTATAAAAGTCCCGATTATTAATACTATAAGTATTCGCATCATAGATGATATTTTAGATTAATGTATTTTAGTTTGGAATAAAATTTTTATCAACAGAAAATCAACAAATATGTTGTAGTTTTTCAAGATCAATAATTTTAATATTTCGACCTTCAATCTCAATCAATCCTTGCTTTTTGAAACTTGACATCGTTCGGATGAGCGTTTCAGTGGCAATACCAGCAACACTCGCCAAATCGCTCCGAGAAATCCGAATTGGCTCCTTGGGTTTCTGATTCAGTTTTTCAGCAAATTTAAGAATGGTCATAGCAGTTTTTTTAGATACAGAACTGTATGCCATTTGCAATAATTGATCTTTAACTGTGGAAAGATCATCGGTTAAAAGCTGAATAAGTTCTAAGGTAACTTTATGATTTTTATTCAGCACATTTTTCAATTCATTTTTAGACAAACCAACAACATTCACAGCTTTAATAGCGGTTGCAGTTTCTTGGTAAGCGATGTTTTGTGTAAAAGAAGTATATCCGAAAAGATCATCTTCTTTATGTAAAGCAGTCGTTAATTCTTTGCCTTTTTCATCCAATTTATGACACTTTACAACACCTTTTAAAATAAGGTAAATAAAGTTAGAATTTTGTCTTTCCTTATAAATGATTTCATCTTTTTTATACTTGAAAATCGTTCCGTTATCATCAAAAAAATTCTTCAAATCATTTAAGGTTCTTAGCTCATCAGAACCTTCATTTTGGTTGCTGTTTAGATACTTTTCACGATCTTCCTTTAAAATCAACGCTTTCGCAATGCGACTTTCAATAGCGCTTATAAGTTCGTCTTCCGTAAATGGTTTTGTAATATAATCATCGGCACCTAAATCCATTCCTTTCCGAACGTCTTGTCGCTCCGTTTTTGCAGATAAAAAGATAAAAGGAATATGTCGCGTAACTTCATCTTGCGACAATTTTTCGAGTACGCCATAACCGTCCAATTCGGGCATCATAATATCACAGACAATAATATCGGGCACAAAACTTTTCAGTTTATCAATCCCGATTTTTCCATTCTGTGCGGTCGTTACTTCATACTCAGAAAGTTCTAACAATTCAGCGGTGTTTTCTCTTAAAACAACATCATCTTCTATAAGTAATACTTTTTTCATACTATTGATGTATTTGGAATTGTAAGTATAAAAATACTTCCTTCATTTTCTATACTTTCAAATGCAATAGAACCGTTTAAGTTTTCCAAATGATCTTTCACAATGTTCAACCCAATTCCTGTTCCTTGCGTAAGCAACGCGTTTTCTGCTCTAAAATACCGATTGAATATATTTTTCTGATCATCTTCGGGAATTCCAAATCCATTATCTTTCACGGTAAAAGTGGTGATGTATTCATCTTGCGAGATATTAATATCGATAATCGTATTTTCCGAAGAATATTTAATAGCATTATGAACTACATTTGACAATGCCAATTCTATAATTTTTTCATCCTGATACAAAGAAAAACTATCAATATTTTCAGGATAATTAATATGTTGTCCATCTTTCAATAGCATATTTGCGTTGTACACAACTTCATTTACAACTTTACTAACTTTGAAACTTGAAAACTTATAATTGATCTTTCCGTTTTGTAACTTTTCTATCGATAAAAAATCATTCAAAATATTATTCAAATAATGAACTTTATCCGTAATTGTCTTAATATGCTTGTCGCGCTTCTCTTGTTGCTCGGTGAGTTTATATTTACTCAATAAAATGGAGGAAGTCAAAATTCCGCTCAAAGGCGTTTTAAACTCATGAGAAACCAATGATAAAAATTTAGTTTTCAACTCGTTTAACTCTTGCTCTTTTTTCAGTGCAGATTTTGCATCTTCTTCAGCTTCAACACGTTTGGCGTTCTCAACTTCTAGCTTTTGTATGGTTTCACTTAACTCTTGAGTTCTCCGCAATACTTTCTCTTCTAATTCTCTATTAAGCTTCCGTATTTTTTGTTCATGTGCTTTTCGAACAGAAATATCAATAACCAATGCCATGACATAATTGTTACCATACACAGAAAACGGATTCAAACCTGCTTCCATTGGAAATGTACTACCATCTTTTCGAACCCCAAAAATATCGCGTCCTTGTCCCATTTGACGACGCTCTTTGTGTTTCATAAAGCCTTTAAAATGAGCATCATGTCCAGAATGATAATTTTGTGGAATTAAAATAGTAAGCGGTTGTTTTAAAAGTGCTCCTTCAGGATAGCCAAACATTTTTTCAGTTGCACTATTTGCTTCCACAATATTCTGATCTTCATCAACGACGATAACTCCTTCAGAAACAGCTCCTAAAAGGATGTTAAATATATCTTTATCTTGTTGAAACATGGAAGTTGGTTAAGTTTATTTGGTGTAAATTTATCAAGCATAAAACTACGAAAAAAATAAGCATTAAACGGATTACTGATTTATATCATAGATAAAAAACTACAAACATTTTAGATTTGTTACTTATACAGATACTTATGGATTCTAAGCAACATTTGGCGATTTCGTTTTATCAACATCTTGGAAAGCTATTTTATGCAATTGCTTTGGCAGATAAAAAAATAAAAAAGGTAGAATTTGAAGTGATGAAAAAGCATATTTCTTTGTTGAATATGGAAGAAAATTTAATCGCAATAGATATCAAAATTAATATTGAACATCAAATAACGTCAACGTTTAATATGCTTTATTTTGAAGAAACAGACGCACAAACATGTTTTAACGATTTTGTTACTTTTAAAAGAACGTACGAATCTTTATTCACAGCATCATTGAAAAACACTATTCTAAAAATCGCAGGTAAAATCGCGTCAGGTTTCTCCAACATCAATAAATCTGAATTGATGATGCTTGCAAAACTAAGTATCGAATTAAAAAAATAATTTGATATCTTCGCACAATTATGTCAAATAAATCAGAAGAAAATCACACACATCATTTAATTTTAGGTAAAAATACAGAGTTGTATTTCTCCATATTATGTGGTGTTTTTTTAGTATCGGGATATTTAATTGAAAAATTAACAGCTACAGCAAGCGTTATTCCGCTAATCCTTTATATTATTTCATACGGTTTTGGAGGATATTTCATTAGCATTGAGGCTTTTAAAAAAGTAAGCAAAGGCGAATTTGAAATAGATTTCTTAATGATCGCCGCTGCAATTGGAGCCGCATATATTGGAAGTTGGGCAGAAGGATGTTTGCTATTATTCCTGTTTAGTTTAGGACATGCTTTGGAACATTATGCAATGGACAAAGCCAAAAAATCAATTGAAGCCTTAGGAAACTTATCGCCAAAAACTGCACTAATAAAAAGAAACGGAAAATTTGAAGAAATTCCTATTATAGATTTAAAAATAAACGATGTAATTGTTGTAAAACCAAATACTAAAATTGCTGCCGATGGTGTTGTAATTAAAGGAAATAGTACGATCAATCAAGCACCAATCACAGGAGAAAGTATTCCAGTTGATAAAACGAGTATTTCCACGATGGAGAATCTACTTGAATTTCATGAAATTGATAAAAAACATACGGTATTTGCTGGAACTATAAATGGCGATAATAGTATAGAGGTATTAGTCTTGAAACTCAGTAAAGATTCTACAGTTGCCCGATTGATCAAAATGGTAAGTGAAGTAGAAACGCAAAAATCGCCAACGCAAAGACTCACCAAAAAGTTTGAAAAATGGTATGTTCCGATCGTTTTAATAGTTGTTGTTTTATTGTGTTTTGCATATGTTATTATTGATGAAAGTTTCAATGAAAGTTTATACAGAGCAATTACAGTATTAGTCGCTGCAAGTCCATGTGCTTTGGCAATTTCGACACCAAGCGCGGTATTAAGCGGAATAGCACGAGCAGCACAAAAAGGAGTATTAATAAAAGGTGGAAAAGCGTTAGAAGATTTAGGCGCAATTACAACCATAGCGTTTGACAAAACAGGAACGCTTACCGAAGGAAAACCAACATTGACAAACATCATTCCTGTTGAAAATTTTGACGAAGCTACATTTTTACAATTAGTGCTTGAAGTTGAAAGCTTGAGCAATCATCCGCTTGCTAAAGCCATCGCGTCAGCTATAAAAAAACAATACAACATTGAAGCTAAGAATGAAGCTTCTGGTGTAAAAGCAATTCAAGGAAAAGGAATTACAGCCTTTTATAACGAAAAGAAAGTTTTTATCGGAAATGTAAAACTCATGAAAGATGAAGGAATTCATATTGATGAAATTATTATCTCCAAAATGGAAAACCTGTTACAAAATGGAGAAACGGTAATGTTAGTTGCCTATGTAGATAAAATTATAGGTTTTATAAGCGTAATGGATGTTCCTCGAAAAACGGCAAAAGATACCTTAAAACGCTTGCGCGAAATTGGCATCAAACACATGATTATGCTTACTGGCGATCATCAAAATGTGGGTGACGCGATTGCAAAGCAAATAGGACTCACAGAAGCCAAAGGAAACCTATTGCCCGAAGATAAAGTGACCGAAGTAAAAGCATTATTACTGCGTGATAAAAAAATTGCAATGGTTGGCGATGGCGTTAACGATGCGCCAGCAATGGCTTTAAGCACGGTAAGTGTAGCAATGGGCGCAGCAGGAAGCGATGTTGCTTTAGAAGTTGCCGATGTTGCATTGATGTCTGACAAACTTGAAAATCTACCGTTTGTTTTTGGACTTAGTAAAGCATCGAAGCGAATTATAAAACAAAATATTTTTATCAGCTTGGGAATGGTTTTCTTATTAGTTCCGATTACAATTTTAGGACTTACCAATATCGGATTTGCCGTGGCACTTCACGAAGGATCAACAATTGTTGTAGTTCTAAACGCATTGCGATTACTTCGGTATGATATGGAGTAGAGTTAGAATGATTAAATATAATCATTAGTGTTCGATTAATAATATTCAAAATGCCTCAACGTCAATTTACAATTGAAGTTTGAGTGTTTATTTAATACTCAAATTATCAGATAGTTAGAATTAAGTCTTGTTTCTTGATTCTAAAAGCGTAGCGATCTTATATCTAATAGAACTGACAAAAATCATAGTTTCAAAGTCTAGTTATAAATAATTTAGCTTAAACTTATAAACTCATACTATGATTAAGACACTCAACGAAACAGAAAGTTATAAGCTTCTAGAAATGAATTATATTGGGCATTTGGCTTACATATACAAAAACCGACCATTTATTGCGCCAATTACGTATTACTTTGACAAACAGCGAAATATAATTATTGGTTATTCTGCCGAAGGTCACAAAATAACTGCCATGCGCAAAATGAATGAAGTGGCGTTGGAAGTTGCCAAAATTAATTCTGTAAATGATTGGAACACAATTCTAGTTCATGGAACGTATCAAGAACTTCAAGGAAGCGAAGCCAAAGCGTATCTTCACGATTTTTCATTAGGTGTGAAAGATTTAATCATTACTAAAGAACATAAAAAGTTAGACTTCATCAATCAATTTTCAAGTAAAATAGCGAAAGATGATGTTCCAATAGTATTTTTAATCAAAATAGAAGAAATTACAGGAAGAATGCGCAGCAATTAATTCCTAAAATTACATTTCAAAAACGTGATTGATAAAGTTTTCGTATCTTTGTCGCAATTATGAAACAACTATTCCATAAAATAATGTCAATTTCAATGGCTTTTGTAGTGTTATTCGCTACAATGTCGTTTGTTGTTAACATGCATTATTGTGGAGATGTTTTAGTAGATACTGCAATATTTCAGAATGTGAAAACTTGCGGAATGGAAATGCAAAATCCATCAACAGAAGGATGTAGCATGACTCAAAAAGATTGCTGTAATGATGAGCAAATAGTAAAAGATGCTCAAAATGAATTGCAACTTTCCGTAGACAAAATTTCTTTTGATCAACACATATTTATAACTTCATTCGTATATTCTTATATCAATCTTTTTGAAAGTTTAAACGAAAACACAACTTCTTACCAACAATACAAACCGCCAGTCGTCGTCAGGCAAATCTACAAGATTGACGAGATGTATTTAATTTGATTTTTAAAACAATAGAACCAATTTCCTATGGATATTTTCCACTAGGATAATTTTCTGTATTCAGTATTTTCATAACACGAATGTCTAATTGTTTTAAATATTCAACGCTAATGCTAAATAAAAGCATCAAATTTTTAATAGAAAATAAACTCGTAGCAGTCTTAATACTTGTCTTTTTTGTAGGATGGGGAATTACAAACGCACCTTTTAATTGGAACACGGGATTTTTACCAAGCAATCCTGTTGCCGTAGATGCAATTCCTGATATTGGAGAAAATCAACAAATCATATTCACAAAATGGGATGGACGTTCTCCGCAAGATATTGAAGACCAAATTACGTATCCTTTAACGACTTCTTTACTTGGAATTCCGGGCGTAAAAACGATTCGTAGTTCATCTATGTTTGGGTTTTCAAGCATCTATATCATATTTGAAGAAGACATAGAATTTTACTGGAGTAGAAGTAGAATTCTCGAAAAACTAAACTCATTGCCAAGTGGTTTACTTCCAGAAGATGTAAACCCAACATTAGGACCAGATGCTACAGGATTAGGACAAATATTTTGGTACACGTTGGAAGGTCGAGATGAAAACGGAAACGTTACTGGCGGTTGGGATTTACAGGAATTACGGAGTATTCAAGACTATTACGTAAAATATGCGTTATCATCTGCAAGTGGCGTTTCGGAAGTTGCTTCCATTGGTGGATATGTTCAGGAATATCAAGTTGATGTCAATCCAGAATTAATGCGACAATACAATATTGGTTTAGACCAAGTTGTAAAAGCAGTAAAGGAAAGCAATAAAGATATTGGCGCACAAACATTGGAAATCAATCAAGCGGAATATTTAGTGCGTGGTTTGGGATATGTAAAATCGATTACTGACATTGAAAATGCAGTCGTTACTTCCGAAGATTTCACAGCAATCAAAATCAAAGATATAGGAAAAGTTTCGTTAGGTCCAGCAACACGCAGAGGCATATTAGACAAAGAAGGCGCAGAAGTAGTTGGCGCAGTTGTAGTGGCAAGATATGGCGCAAATCCGATGGAAGTCATCAACAATGTAAAAGAAAAAATTAGTGAATTAAGCCCAGGATTGCCTTCCAAAGTTTTATCCGACGGACGAACTTCACAAGTAACCATTGTTCCTTTTTACGACAGAACAGAACTCATAGAAGAAACATTAAGCACACTAAATGAAGCATTAACACTTGAGATTTTAATAACTATTCTCGTAATTATTCTCATGGTATTTAATCTTCGAGCTTCGTTATTAATCTCAGGATTATTGCCAGTTGCCGTATTAATGGTATTTGTCGCAATGAAACTCTTTGGCGTAGATGCAAACATTGTCGCTTTATCAGGAATTGCAATTGCAATTGGAACAATGGTCGATGTTGGCGTCATACTTTCGGAAAATATTATTCGACATTTGGATGAGGAAGTTGAAAGTGAAAAGCTTTCTTTAAGTGAAAAGTTAAAAGTTAAAAGTGAAAAGTTAGTTGAAAGTGAGAAACTATCAATTAACCAGATTGTTTACAACGCTACGGCAGAAGTTTCAGGTGCAATTGTAACCGCAGTAATGACAACGATTATTAGTTTTATTCCCGTTTTTACGATGATTGGTGCCGAAGGAAAACTATTTAGACCATTAGCTTTTACAAAAACCTTTGCATTAACGGCTTCTTTAATTGTTGCGTTGTTTCTAATTCCGCCATTTGCAGCGTATTTATTTAGAAAGAATAATATTAAGAAATCATTCAGATATTTAATTAACATCTTATTAATCTTAATCGGAATTACGGCAATAATCTACGGTTTTTGGTTAGGATTCATTGTGATTGCTTTTGGAATAGTATCAATAGTAAGTATGTATCTTGAGAAATCGGAGGTTCACTTTTCACTTTTCACTTTTCATTTTTCACTTTCTAGAAACCTCATCAATATTATCATTTCAGCACTTGCAATTATATTTCTATTGGCTGAATATTGGCGTCCGCTAGGAGTTGACAAAAGCATCTTTCTGAACCTCATTTTTGTAAGTATCATCTGTTTTGGATTGTTAGGAACATTTTCAATCTTCAAAATATATTATACAAAAATTTTAAAATGGGCTTTGGCAAATAGATTACTATTCTTAACAATACCTGTAACGCTATTAGTTTGCGGTTTTCTGATCTTCAAAAACACAGGTAAAGAATTTATGCCATCGCTAAATGAAGGTTCGTTCTTATTAATGCCAACCTCAATGCCACATTCGGGCGTGGAAGAAAACAAGCGTGTTTTACAGCAATTAGATATGGCAGTTGCCAGTATTCCAGAAATTGAAACAGTAGTTGGGAAAGCTGGACGAACGGAATCTGCGCTAGATCCTGCGCCATTATCTATGTACGAAAACATGATTCAGTACAAACCTGAATATATGCTGAACGAACATGGAAAACGACAACGCTACAAAGTAAATGAAGATGGCGCATATGTGTTAAAAAACGGAACGTCATTGCGAGCGAAACAGCGTGAAGCGTGGCAATCTGTCAATGCAAAACAACAATTAATTGAAGATAATGATGGAGAATTCTACCGCAATTGGCGACCAGAAATACAATCACCAAACGACATTTGGAATGAAATTGTAAAAGTCACCAAATTACCAGGAGTGACTTCTGCACCAAAATTACAACCTATAGAAACCCGATTGGTAATGCTTCAAACTGGAATGCGCGCGCCCATGGGAATCAAAGTAAAAGGACAAGATTTAAAGCAAATAGAAGCGTTTGGAGTTCAATTAGAAACTATTTTAAAAGAAGCTGAAGGTGTGAAACAAGAAGCTGTTTTTGCAGATCGTATTGTTGGAAAACCCTATTTGTTAATTGATATTGACAGAGAAAAAATTGCACGTTATGGAATCTCAATAGAAGACGTTCAAAATGTTTTAAAAGTTGCCGTTGGCGGAATGGTATTAACAAAAACTGTGGAAGGTAGAGAACGCTATGGAATTCGTGTTCGGTATCCAAGAGAATTACGCGCAAATCCAGCCGATTTGAAACAAATATACATTCCTGTTTCTAAAGGAAATCCTGTTCCGCTGAGTGAGCTCGCAACTATTAAGTATGAACAAGGACCACAAGTTATTAAAAGTGAAGACACGTTTTTAGTCGGTTATGTATTATTCGATAAACTAGATGGATTCGCAGAAGTAACTGTCGTTGAAAATGCACAAGCACTTATTCAACAGAAAATAAAATCGGGCGAATTAATTGTCCCAAAAGGCATCAATTACAAATTTACGGGAACGTATGAAAATCAATTGCGAGCTGAAAAAACACTTTCTATCATTGTGCCTTTGGCGTTGTTTTTCATCTTTTTAATTCTGTATTTTCAATTTCGTTCGGTTGCAACAACCTTAATGGTTTTCTCAGGAATTACGGTGGCTTTTGCTGGCGGATTTGTCATGATTTGGTTATACGGACAAGATTGGTTTTTGAATTTCAATTTCT
Organism: Kordia antarctica; assembly: GCF_009901525.1. Taxonomy (NCBI): domain Bacteria; kingdom Pseudomonadati; phylum Bacteroidota; class Flavobacteriia; order Flavobacteriales; family Flavobacteriaceae; genus Kordia; species Kordia antarctica. The sequence continues at coordinate 1,204,625 of NZ_CP019288.1, read as the reverse complement.
TTGGAGAAAATATGCGCGACCTATTCAACATAAAAACGGTCAATTTAAGTGTCGCCGTTTGGGTAGGTTTTATTGCGCTGTTTGGTATTGCAACAGATGACGGCGTTGTAATGGCAACATACTTAACGCAAACTTTTGACAAAAACGATCCGACAGATATAGCTGAAATTCGGAAATCAACGTTAGAAGCGGCTTCAAAACGAATCAGACCTTGTTTGATGACAACAGTGACAACAATCCTAGCATTATTGCCAGTATTGACTTCCACAGGAAAAGGAAGCGATATTATGATTCCGATGTCCATTCCAATATTTGGAGGAATGATTATAGATATTACTTCTTATTTTATTGTTCCAGTGTTGTATAGTTGGAGGAAAGAGTTTAAAGTTAGAAGGGTTAAGTTAAAAGTGAAAAACTAAAAGTTAAAAGTGATAAGTTGAAAGTGAAAAGTGAATAGTTGAAAGTGAAAAACTAAAAGTTAAAAGCTAAAAGTTAGTTTGTTTGTGGAAGTTTAAAATTTAAAATTATGGGGAAGAGTATATTGAGAGATAAAAGTTATGATTTTGCTTTAAAAATTGTAAAGCTATCTCGGGCTTTGGTTTCTGAAAAGAGAGAATATGTCTTAAGCAAACAATTGCTTCGAAATGGTACAGCAGTTGGCGCACTCATAAGAGAAGCGGAATTTGCTCAAAGTAAAGCTGATTTTATTCACAAAATGAGTATTTCCCTAAAAGAAGGCAACGAAACATTATACTGGCTCGAATTATTAAAAGATAGTGAGTTGATCGATGTAGAAACATTCAATTTGCTTCACGGTAATTGCAAGGAATTAGTCGCAATGTTGGTTAGCTCAATAAAAACTTCAAAAGGAAAATAATATGAAAATTTCATCATACATATCGATTATAAAGCAACGCTTTCAACTTAAAGAGAATTTTTCACTTTCTACTTTTAAGAAAGCAAACAAGCTAACTTTTCACTTTTCACTTTTCACTTTTCACTCAAAGAGAACTTTTCACTCAAAAAGCGTCTATGTTCTATGTTCTATGTTCTTTGTTCTTTCTGTTCAAAGTCAACAATTGGAAACACTTATTAATGAGGCACTTGTAAATAATAGTACTATTCAAAAATTCGAAATTCAATACAACATTGCTTCCGAAAAAGTGAACGAAGTCAATACGCTTCCAAACACGGAATTTGGTGTTGGGTATTTTGTGAGCGAACCAGAAACACGAACTGGAGCGCAACGTTTTAGAGTGTCTGCAAAGCAAATGCTTCCTTGGTTTGGGAATATTACAGCACGGGAAAATTATGTGAGTTCGTTAGCAGATGCTAAATATGAAGATATTGTGATTGCAAAAAGAAAACTAATGGCTTCGGTTTCGCAATCGTATTACAATTTGTATGCGAATAAGGCAAAGCAAGCGATATTGACAGAGAATATAAAACTACTTGAAACCTATGAAACATTGGCGTTGACTTCCGTCGAAGTTGGAAAAGCATCAGCGGTAGATGTGTTGCGATTGCAAATGCGTCAAAATGAAATGCAACAATTATCAGACGTTTTGAGTCAACAATATCTAGCAGAACAAACTAATTTTAACAAGCTTTTAAATCGAAACAAAGATATTTCAATCAATGTCGTAAATGAATTGAATATTCCTTCGGAAGATTTTGAAATTAATACTGAAAACTTAGCATTGCATCCTGAATTGTTGAAATATGATAAGTTGTATCAATCTATAGAACAATCAGAATTGTTGAATCAAAAAGAAAGCAAACCGATGATTGGTTTTGGATTGGATTATATAAATGTTGAAAAACGACCAAATATGAGTTTCAGTGATAACGGGAAAGACATTATTATGCCAATGGTTTCGGTTTCTATTCCATTATTTAACAACAGCTACAAATCTCAAACCAAGCAAAACGAATTGCAACAACTAGAAATTGTGGCACAAAAAGAAGAACGTTTAAACGCATTAGAAACTCTTTTAGAAAAAGCAACAACCGATAGAATTTCTGCGAGAATAAGTTATGCAACGCAAGCGAAAAACTTAAAACAAGCTAAAAATGCAGAAGAAATTTTAGTTAAAAACTACGAAACTGGAACGATTGATTTTAATGATGTTTTAGATATTCAAGAATTGCAATTAAAATTTCAAATGAATCAAATAGAATCGGTTAAAAGTTACTATTTGCAAACAACAATTATTAATTACTTAACGAATTAAACAATGAAAAAAGTAATATATACAATAGTATTTGCAGTAATGGGAATTGTGGTTATTTCTTGTCAATCGAAAGCTGAAAAAGTCAAAATTACAGAAGTTAAACATTCAGGCGCGTTAAGAACAATTATGTCTGGTAACATTGAATCTGTGATTAATTTAGACAGTCTATCAAATAAAAAACACTTATATGCACTTGGCGCTGTAGAAAATTTAAAAGGTGAAATTCAAATATTCGATAGCGAACCAAGTAACAGTTTTGTGTCAGATAGTAGTTTGCAAATTAATGATTCATACAATCTCAAAGCATCTTTATTAGTGTACGCTGAAGTTGAAGAATGGGATTCTTTTCAAATAGAAAATAGCAAAACAAAAAATGATTTGGAAGAACAGATTTTTGAAATCGCTAAAAACAGCGGAATCAATACAGATAAACCATTTCCTTTTTTAATAGAAGGCAACGTTGCATCTTTAGATTGGCATGTAATTAATTGGAAAGATGGAGATAAAATTCACAATCATAAAAAGCATAAAGAAGCTGGTTTAAACGGCACATTAAAAAATAAAGATGTTGAAATAATAGGATTTTATTCCACAAAACACAAAGCAGTTTTTACGCATCATACAACGAATATGCACATGCATTTTAAAACGGCAGATAATGCTGTTGCAGGTCATGTTGACGATGTATCACTAAACAACAGGATAACATTAAAATTACCAAAACAATGAAGCATTTAAAAGTTATACTAATTATAAATCAACCATTTTTTCACAATCAACGGAGGTAAATGTAGATAATTTTCAAATTAAAGAACACACACACAAATTAATAATAATATTTAAATAATAAAAAAATGAAATACTTAAAAACAATTACAATTTTAGCAGTGGCTTTTACGAGTCTAACAGCAATGTCTTGTAAAGACGAAAAGAAAGTGCAAGCCAATACAGAAGGCGAGAAACAAGAAATGGCAATGAATACTGATCAAGATGGAAAAGCAGAAGCAATTCTTGCAGATTATTTCAACCTAAAAGATGTTTTAGTAGCTGATGACAATGCAAAAGCAAAGGAATTTGGTGCTACGCTTGCAAAAAGTTTAGGCAATCTTGATATTTCAAAATATTCTGAATCGCAAAAAACACAATTAAAAGAAATCATTAAAGATGCTGCAAAACATGCAGAACATATTTCTGAAAGTGATATCAAACACCAACGTGAACATTTTAAAACATTAAGTAAAGACATTACAGAAATGGTTGCAATTACAGGTACTTCAAACACTTTATACGAGCAATATTGCCCAATGTACGATGGCGGAACTGCTTGGTTAAGTACAAAAGAGGAAGTGCGTAATCCATATTATGGGAGTCAAATGTTGAAGTGTGGTAAAGTGCAGCGAGAAATCAATTAAATCAAAACCTACAAAAAAATAATCTATGAAACACACATATCACATACACGGAATGACTTGCAACGGTTGTCGCGGTCACGTTGAAGAAACACTTTCAAAAGTGAAAGGTGTTTCAAAAGCTAGTGTTGATTTAGGCAAAAAAGAAGCTACTATTGAAATGGAATCACATATTCCGATAGAAAAGTTTCAAGAAGCACTAAAAAATGATGGCGATAAATACAGTATTCATTTGCCAGGAGAACATCCTAAAAATGATGAGGTTTTCACTTCCGTGAGAATGGACTCTGGGAAAGGAACAGGCACTTTTTATTGCCCAATGCACTGCGAAGGCGATAAAACCTATGACAAACCAGGCGATTGTCCAGTTTGCGGAATGGACTTAGTTGAAGAACAAAACCTATCAACGACTAATTCAGAACAATGGACATGTCCAATGCATCCAGAAATTGTAGAAGATGAATCTGGAGCGTGTCCTATTTGCGGAATGGATTTAGTGCCAATGCAAGCAGATAGTTCAGCGGAAGAAAAAAGCTATAAAAAGCTATCAAAAAAGTTTTGGATAGCAACAGCATTTACGTTGCCAATATTCTTAATCGCGATGAGCGAAATGATTTCCAACAATCCATTATACGACATTATGGAACAAAAAAGTTGGAATTGGATTCAGTTTGCATTATCAATTCCTGTGGTTTTCTATGCAACTTGGATGTTTTTTGAACGTGCGTATAGAAGTATAAAAACGTGGAATCTAAACATGTTTACGCTCATTGGAATTGGCGCAGGTGTAGCTTGGTTATTTAGTGTATTTGGGATGTTTTTTCCAGATATTTTTCCTGCACAATTCAAAGCGGAATCTGGTGCAGTTCACGTGTATTTTGAAGCAGCAACGGTGATTCTAACATTGGTGCTTTTAGGGCAACTCTTAGAAGCGCGAGCGCATAGCAAAACCAATTCGGCAGTAAAAGAATTATTAAAACTAGCACCAAATAAAGCTACAAAAATAGTCAATGGCGAAGCTGTTGAAGTTAGCATTGATAAAATTGCATTAAATGATATTCTAAAAGTAAAACCAGGCGATAAAATTCCTGTAGATGGCGTCATCACTGAAGGCGATACCACGATTGACGAATCTATGATTACGGGAGAGCCTATTCCTGTAAACAAATCGAAAGACGATAAAGTAAGTAGCGGAACCATAAATGGCAATCAAACCTTTTTGATGAAAGCGGAAAAAGTTGGCAGCGATACATTGTTATCTCAAATAATTCATATGGTAAACGATGCAAGCAGAAGTCGTGCGCCAATTCAAAACTTAGCAGATAGAGTTTCGGGTTATTTTGTACCAGTAGTTGTTTTAATATCATTGTTAACTTTTGCTGTTTGGGCAATTTGGGGACCACAACCTGTGTATGTATATGCGTTTGTGAATGCAATTGCTGTATTAATCATTGCGTGTCCGTGCGCATTAGGATTAGCAACTCCAATGTCTGTAATGGTTGGCGTTGGGAAAGGTGCTCAAAATGGCGTATTAATCAAGAATGCAGAAGCACTCGAAAAACTAGACAAAGTTGATACCTTAATCATTGACAAAACAGGAACGATTACCGAAGGAAAACCAACCGTAGAAAAAATTGGTTCTTTCAGTGGCAAATTCAGCGAAAGCGAAATACTTCAATATATTGTTTCTTTAAACAGTAATAGTGAACATCCATTAGCTGAAGCAACTGTAAAGTATGGGAAAGAACAAGATGCGGAAATTTTAAAATCAGATGCATTTAGTGCAGTTACGGGAAAAGGCGTAGAAGCTACAATTAACAGTAAAGAAGTTGCCTTAGGAAATCCTAAAATGATGGAATATGCAACTGCAGAAATCACTTCGAAAATGGAGGAAGAAGCAAAAACCTATCAACAACAAGGAAAAACTGTGTCTTATTTGTCAATTGATAAAACAGTAGTTGGTTATGTGGTAATTGGCGACAAAATCAAGCAAACTAGTGCAAAAGCGATTAAGGAATTACAAGACAAAGGTATTGCAGTAATTATGCTTACAGGAGATAATCATGACACAGCACAAGCAGTAGCTTCTGAGCTGAATCTGGCAGATTTTAAAGCAAGTATGTTACCAGAAGATAAGTTGAAAGAAGTTGAGAAACTTCAAACACAAGGCAAAGTAGTTGCAATGGCAGGCGATGGAATTAATGATGCGCCAGCTTTGGCAAAAAGTGATGTTGGTATTGCGATGGGAACAGGAACTGATGTCGCGATAGAAAGTGCCATGATAACTTTGGTAAAAGGAGATTTGCACGGAATTGTGAAAGCAAAAAACTTAAGTCACGCTGTAATGAGAAACATAAAGCAAAATTTATTTTTTGCACTCATTTACAACACATTAGGTGTTCCGATAGCTGCGGGTGTATTATTTCCGTTTTTTGGAATTTTACTATCACCAATGATTGCTGCATTGGCAATGAGTTTTAGTTCCGTTTCAGTAATTGTAAATGCATTAAGATTAAGAACCGTAAAAATTTAAAACCTATAAACCAATGAGAACAATAGTAACAATTCTAGTAACAGCTTTAGTATTTATAAGCTGTGAAAATGAAAAATCGAACAAAAAAAATCAAGAGCATTCAGAACATCCTAAAGAAGAAGTTGTGCCAACTAAAAAGAAAGTTTTAAGTCCACATACTTCAGCAATGGCAATGATTGGCGATGCTCATATTCATATAGATTATTCTTCGCCAGGCGTTAGAAGCAGAATAATATTTGGCGGTTTGTTAGCGTATGATATGGTTTGGCAAGCAGGCGCGCACAACGCAACTTGGTTTGAAACTAATAAAGCGTTAACGATTGATGGAAAAATTTTACCAGTAGGAAAATATGGTTTTTTTACGATTCCTTCGAAAGATGAATGGACACTTATTTTTAATTCAAATTGGGATCAACATGGGAAAGATGAATATGATGCGAAGGATGATGTATTGCGATTCAAAGTAAAACCAACTATTTCAGAAGAAATCACAGAGCATTTGGAATACAAAGTGACTAAAATTAATGATACGGAAGGTTCCATTTCTTTGGCTTGGGAAAAAGTCGCAGTCAAATTCAATTTTCAAGTAAATCAATAAAATGGTCAATAGACATACAGCACTAAAAATTAGAAAAACACATCGCTATTTAGGCTTGTTTATGGGAATTCAGTTTCTCATGTGGACTATTAGTGGTCTTTATTTTAGTTGGACAAATATTGATGATATACACGGCGATCAATTCAAAAATGTAGCATTTCAGCCGAAAGCGTTTCACAACTTACTAAGTCCGTCACAATTAAATATTCAAGATGGTATCAAAACGATTGAAATGCGAGATTTAAATTCAACGCCTTATTATTGGGTTAATAATTCTCAATTAATCAATGCTATTGACGGAAAACTTAAAAACGGAATCACAGAAAAAGAAGCATTATATGTTGCCAAAATTCATATGAAAGATGATTTGAAAGTAACAACAATTGCTCGAATTGAAGAAGCAGGAAAACATCATGAATATCGGAAAAAATTATTACCAGCATATGTGATTTCGTATGACACAGATGAAGCTTTAAAAGCATATGTTTCCATAAAAGACGGGAAGTTTCAAACCGTTAGACATCGGAGTTGGCGTTGGTTCGATTTTTTATGGATGACGCACACAATGGATTATGACGGTAGAGACAATTTTAATACGATAGTTTTAAGAGCATTTTCCCTCTTGGGATTAATTACGGTATTAAGCGGCTTTTTATTATGGTTTACAAGTTCGCCAAGAATTAGAAAATTAATTAAAAAAATCAAAAAATAAAACTATGGAAAATTCAACTGAACATTCAAACAAAGGAAATTACAAAACATTCTTTTTAATGTTAGGATTGTCATTTATTGCAATGTATATCACCATGTATTTGAATACCTACGCAATAGATCACGTATATTTTAGCTTAACACGTTTCTACATGGTTTGTTTAGGAATTTCAACAATGGCAGTTATTATGTTATTATTTATGTTGAAAATGTATACAAACAAAAAGAAAAACATGGCAATTCTTATTGGAAGCTTTATATTGTTTGTTGGCGCATTAGGTTTGGTACGAGCGCAAAGCCCAATTGTAGGCGATGTGTTATGGTTGAAAGCAATGATTCCGCACCATTCCATAGCAATATTAACTAGTGAAAGAGCAGACATTCAAGACCCTGAAGTTAAAAAATTGGCAGAAGATATTGTAGAAGCACAGAGAAAAGAAATTGAAGAAATGAAGGTAATGATAAACAGATTACAAAATGAAAAATAAAAATATACTCATATATATCGGAATATTAGCTGTAGGACTGCTTTTAGGATGGTTTCTTTTTGGTGGATCTTCCAATACAGAAACAGAACACAATCAAGACAAAGTAGCGGAAACGAATCAACTATGGACATGTTCAATGCATCCACAAATTATGTTGCCAGAATTTGGCGATTGTCCTATTTGTGGAATGGATTTGATTCCTGCCGAAAGCAGTGCAGATGGTTTGTTGGCAGATCAATTTAAGCTAACTGAAAACGCACTAGCGTTGGCAAATATTCAAACGTCGGTTGTGAATGATAGTAAAAATGAAAACAACGCGATCAAACTTTCTGGGAAAATTGTAGAAAACGAGGAAGGAAATGTAATCCAAGTGAGTTATTTCTCCGGAAGGATAGAACGTCTTAACGTCAGTTTTACTGGAGAAGAAGTTCGGAAAGGTCAACTATTAGCAACTATTTATTCGCCAGAATTATATGCTGCACAACAAGAATTGATTACTGCTGCATCTTTAAAACAATCGCAACCTGCATTGTACAAAGCTGTTCGTAATAAATTGAAACTTTGGAAACTGTCTGAAAGTCAAATTAGTCAAATTGAAACCTCTGGAAAAGTAAAAGAGAACTTTCCTGTGTATGCAACAGTTTCAGGTACTGTTTCAGAGAAGTTAGTATCTCAAGGCGAATCTGTAAAACAAGGACAACCGTTGCTGAAAATTGCAAATCTCAGTACGGTTTGGGCAAACTTCGATGTGTATGAAAACCAAATTGATTTGTTCAAAAAAGGGCAAGAGATTTCCATCACAACTACGGCATTTGCAAATAAAGAATTCAAAGCTACTGTCGATTTCATAGATCCAGTTTTAAACACAAACACACGAACTGTGAAATTAAGAGCGGTACTTACCAATAAAGACAATGTATTTAAGCCAGGAATGTTTGTGGAAGGAAAAATTAAAGGAATAACTTCTAGTAAAGAACAAGTAGTAATGATTCCATCTTCTGCAATTTTATGGACAGGAAAACGGTCGGTTGTGTATATAAAATCTGATCCAAATTCGCCAGTATTTGAAATGCGAGAAGTTGTTTTAGGGAATCAAATCGGAGCTACTTATGAAGTTTCAGAAGGTTTGAATACTGGCGATGAAATTGTTACAAACGGAACATTTACTGTTGATGCCGCTGCACAATTACAAGGCAAAAAGTCAATGATGAATAGAGAAGGCGGCAAAACAATGACTGGTCACGAAGGACATCTTGGAATGGAAAATACGATTTCGAAAGATGCTGATAAACAGTCAGATATGAACGAACGAATCAAAGTGTCTAAGGACTTTCAAAATCAATTAAAAGTAGTTTTTGATGATTATATCAAATTGAAAGATGCATTAGTCAAAGACGATTCTAAAAGCGCAGGAATAGCTTCAAAAAGTCTAGTGGATAATTTGTCTAAAGTTGACATGAAACTTTTAAAAGACACAAAGGCTCATAATCATTGGATGTCACTAGAAAAAAATATAAAAGCAGCAACAAATTCAATTTCAAATGCTTCAGATATTACATCGCAAAGAAATAATTTCATGCAATTATCATCAAATTTAATCAAAGCGGTTCAGGTATTTGGCGTGAACGAAAAAGTCTTTGTAGAATTTTGTCCAATGGCAAATAGCAATAATGGCGCGTATTGGTTGAGCAAAGAAGAAAAAGTATTGAATCCATATTATGGTGACGCAATGTTAACTTGTGGTGAAGTGAAGCAAGTTTTAAATTGAATATTGTAAGTTTGATACATCAAAATAAATAAACAATGCAAGATAAATTTCTAAAAATAGCAATCAACGAAGCAAAAAAAGGATTGCATGAAGGCGGAATTCCTATAGGAAGTGTGCTTATTCATAATGGAAAAATACTTGGCAAAGGTCACAACAAAAGAGTGCAAGATGGAAGTGTAGTATTACATGGAGAAATGGACGCGCTTGAAAATGCAGGCAGACAACCAGCTTCGGTTTACAAAAACTCAGTAATCTACACAACGCTTTCTCCGTGTCCAATGTGTACAGGAGCTATTTTATTATACGGGATTCCTAAAGTTGTCATTGGCGAAAACAAAACATTTTTAGGCGCAGAAGAACACTTGCGCGCTAATGGAGTAGAAGTAGTTGTATTAAATGATGAAGAATGTATTGCGATGATGACAGACTTTATTGAAAAACGTCCAGAACTTTGGAATGAAGATATTGGTTTTTAATCCGTTATTTTGATGTAAAAACTCAAACTTTTAAATACAATTCAACCCTAATTTTTAAAATAGAAGCTTCTCATTTTCTACAAGAAGTCTTTTTATTTTCCAATAATTATGCGTTACAATTTTGATATGCAATTTAAACGTTGCAATTTTGGTATAAATACCATTTGTTGTTTGAATGGTATATATACTATTTTTATACCAAAATATGATTTCAGAAACGCAATTTCAAAAAGAATTAGAATTAATAATTTCAAATGCAATCCGTGAAGATGTTGGTGACGGCGATCACAGTTCACTTGCCTGTATTCCAAATACCGCAATGGGAAAAGCCAAGCTATTAGTCAAAGATGAAGGAATTATTGCAGGAATTGAATTTGCAAAAATGGTCTTTTCCTATGTCGATCCTGAAATGAAAGTAGAAACACTCATTCAAGATGGAAGCAAGGTAAAATATGGTGATATCGCGTTTTATGTAACTGGAAAATCACAATCTATCCTAAAATCAGAACGTTTAGTTCTAAATGCAATGCAACGTATGAGCGCGATTGCTACCAAAACAAACATGTTTGTACAATTGCTTGAAGGCACCGAAACTAAAATTCTCGATACGCGTAAAACAACACCAGGAATCAGAGCGCTAGAAAAATGGGCAGTAAAAATTGGCGGTGGCGTAAATCATCGGTTTGCGTTATATGATATGATCATGCTAAAAGACAATCATATTGATTTTTGTGGAGGAATTACGCAAGCAATTACACAAACAAAAACATATCTCAAAGAAAATAATCTTGATTTAAAAATCATTGTCGAAGCTCGTAATTTAAAAGAAATAGAAGAAATATTACAAACAAAAGGCGTGTACAGAATCTTAATTGATAATTTCAACTATGAAGACACACGAAAAGCTGTTCAACTTATTGGCGATCAATGTCTAACAGAATCTTCTGGCGGAATCAATGAAAAAACCATTCGCGATTACGCACTTTGCGGCGTAAATTACATTTCGTCTGGCGCATTAACACATTCTGTATACAACTTAGATTTGAGTTTGAAAGCCGTAAAATAATGTCTAAAGAAATCGAAGATAAATTAGCCAAAATTCCACTACTAGGCATCTTAGTAGTTTTACTCAAGAAAATAAAACTTCCAGGACTAGAAGGCTTATCTATCTATGACTTATTAGAAATGTACATTTTAGGAATTATCAATGGCGCGTTCACTTCACGTGCTGGCGCGGTTGCATTTAGTTTCTTTATGGCAATATTTCCAACGTTACTATTTTTCTTAAACCTATTGCCATTTGTTCCTATTGAAGGTTTTCAAGTAAGTTTTATAGAAACAATCACTTCATTTTTACCGAATGAATCAGGGAATTTCTTAAATGAAATTATTGTAGATATTGTAAAAAACAAACGCGGAGGATTACTTTCAACGACATTCTTACTTTCTATATTTCTAATGACAAATGGCGTAAGTGCCATCTTTGCTGGGTTTGAAAACTCATACTACATTCAAAAAAAGAGAAACTTCTTCAAGCAATATCTATACGCATTAAGTGTCGGTTTGCTTTTGGCATTATTATTGATTTTTACCATTGTTGTATTGGGATATGTAGAATTGTACATTCCATATCTAAGTAACTTTGCAGGAAGAACCACAGGTTTTGATGTAATACGTGGGAATGAATTAGGAATCACTATTGCAAAATTCACGTTCTTAGTCAGCATGGTTTACATAGGAACAGCAATCTTATATTACTTTGGAACGTATCAAGGAAGAAGAGCAAAATTCTTTTCGTCAGGCGTATTACTCACAACGATATTAATCGTTTTAACATCGTATCTATTTGGAATATACATTGCTAACTTTTCTCAATACAACGAACTATACGGCTCCATTGGAGCATTATTAATCCTAATGATGTATATCTGGTTGAATGCAAATATATTACTACTAGGATTTGAATTAAACGCTTCCTTAGACATGTTAAAACTCAGAAGGGAGACAAAATAAAGTATTATGTTAGCATAATAAAAAGTAGTATATTACAAACGAAAATTATAAACAAACCCAATAACAAATGAAAAAGACAATTTATGCGTTCATCGCTTTTCTAATCGTAGGTATGAGTGCAACACATGCGCAAATTGAAATAGGAGCTGCAACACTTCCAGAAACGGTTACTTTTGAAAGTCAAAAACTCATATACAATGGCGCAGGCGTACGTAAAAAAGCTTGGTTCAAGCTCTATTCTGGTGGATTATACTTAACGAAAAAGTCAAGTGATGCAAAAGATATTATGGCAGCCGACGAATCAATGGCGATAAAATTACACATTACATCAAGAATGATTTCAAGTAGTAAAATGATCAATGCCGTAAATGATGGTTTTGAAAATGCAACAGACGGAAAAACAGCGCCGATTGCTACAGAAATAGAAAAATTTAAAGGATTTTTCAGTGATGAAATTAATGATGGAGACATCTTCGATATTGCATATATCAAAGGAACTGGCGTAGTTGTATACAAAAACGGAACAAAAAAAGGTACAATTGCAGGATTAGACTTCAAAAAAGCACTATTTGGAATTTGGTTATCAGAAAAACCAGCAGATAAAAAGCTTAAAAGCGGAATGTTAGGAAACTAACGTGTTAAAAATGAGCATAAAAAAAACAACATACGTATATTTTACACTATTAGTACTAAGTCTTCAAATAGGCTTTGCGCAAGATGTAATCGGAAAATGGAAAACCATTGACGACGAAGCAGGAGAAGCAAAATCAATTGTAGAAATTTACGAGGAAAACGGTAAAATTTATGGTAAAGTAGTAGACATTTTAAATCCAGAAAAACGTGCTGGTGTTTGTGAAAAATGCAACGATCATCGAAAAGATAAGCCAGTATTAGGAATGAAAATCATTGACGGACTTGAAAAAGACGATGATGAATACAAAGGCGGAAAAATTCTAGATCCTGAAAAAGGAAAAGAATACAAATGCAAAATATGGCTCGACGAAGACGATAAAAACAAACTATATGTACGTGGATATATCGCATTTTTTTACCGAACACAAAATTGGTATCGAGTGAATTAACTGCAACATACGAAGATAAAAACCATTCCTAAAAAGAGTGGTTTTTTTATGCAAAGTACCTACCTTTGAATCATGGCTTATTTCATCGATGTCATATTACCAATTCCGCTTCAGCGACTATTTACATATAGCATAACAGAAACCGAAGCAAACTTTCTCCAACAAGGAATGCGTGTCGCTGTTCCGTTTGGAAAGAGCAAGGTATATACGGCATTAGTCTACAAAATTCATCAAGAAGCACCAGAAACATACGAAGCAAAGGAAATTCAGCAAATTCTTGATGAAGAACCAATAATCTCACCACAACAATTAAAACATTGGGAATGGATTTCTAGTTATTACATGGCAAGTTTGGGCGAAGTATTTCGTTCGGCAGTTCCAAGTGCATTTCTACTGGAAAGTGAAACCATCATTTCAAAACACGAAAATTGTGATGTTGATGAAAATTCATTAAAAGATGACGAATTTCTAATCTTTGAAGCATTACAACATCAATCATTACTGAAGATTCAAGAAATCAGTAAAATTCTTGATAAGAAAAATGTATTGCCAGTCTTAACACGATTAATTGATAAAAAAGTCATTCAAGTATACGAAGAAATTTATGAGCAATACAAACCAAAATTAGTTCGGTATGTAAAGCTTCACGCGAAGTACGAAAGTGAAAAAAGCTTGCAGGAATTATTGGAAACATTAAACAGAGCCAAAAAACAGCGCGAAGTCATTCTCACATTATTTTCAATTTCAGCGACAGCTAAAAAACCAATCAAAGTCAAAGAACTCGCTACACAAAGCAAAGCGAGTTCGGCAATCATAAAAGCATTAATAGATAAAGAAATTCTTGAAGAATATTACATTCAAAGAGATCGAATAACCTATAACGGCGGAGAAACAGAAGATTCTAAACAACTCAATCAATATCAGCTAGAAGCGTATGAAACCATCAAAACGGCTTTTAAAACGAAAGATGTTTGTTTACTCTACGGAATTACGTCTTCTGGGAAAACGGAAGTATATGTAAAGCTTATTGAAGAAATTATCGCGACAGGAAAACAAGTATTATATCTGTTACCAGAGATTGCACTCACGACACAATTAATAACACGTTTACAACAATATTTTGGCGAAAAAGTAGCGATCTATCATTCCAAATATTCCATTCATGAACGCGTTGAGGTTTGGAACAATGTATTGGAAAACAAGCCAAAAGCACAAATTGTATTAGGCGCACGATCTTCACTATTCTTACCATTTTCAAACTTAGGATTAATCGTTGCAGATGAAGAACATGAAACTTCGTTCAAACAATTTGATCCTGCGCCACGATATCACGCACGCGATGCAGCAATTGTGCTTTCAAAAATACATCAAGGAAAAATAATACTAGGTTCGGCAACGCCAAGCGTAGAAAGTTATTACAATACAAAGATTGGTAAATACGCGTTAGCAACAATCACAAGACGTTACGGCGATGTTCTGTTGCCAGAAATGGAATTAGTCGATATCAAAGAAAAGCATCGTAAAAAGCGCATGAAAGGTCATTTTTCTGATCGTTTGTTAGAAGAAATTCAAGAAACGTTGGATAATGGTGAACAAATCATCTTATTTCAAAATAGACGCGGTTTTGCACCAATTATTGAATGTAAAACGTGTGGAAATTCACCACAATGTCCAAACTGTGATGTAAGTTTAACGTTTCATCAATACAAAAATCAATTGCGTTGTCACTATTGCAGTCATCACATTGCAATGCAGCAACAATGTTTTGCGTGCGGAAGTCACGAATTGGATTCCAAAGGTTTTGGTACACAACAAATAGAGCAGGAGTTACTCGAATTATTTCCCAAAGTAAAAGTTGGACGCATGGATTTGGACACAACGCGTGGAAAATACAGCTATCAGAAAATTATTTCAGCTTTTGAACAACAGGAAATTCAAATCTTAGTTGGAACACAAATGTTAACCAAAGGATTGGATTTTAGAAACGTGAATTTAGTCGGAATCATGAATGCAGATAGCATGCTTAATTTTCCAGATTTTAGAGCGCACGAACGCAGTTTTCAATTGATTCAGCAAGTTGCCGGTCGCGCCGGAAGAACTAAAAAACAAGGAAAAGTCATTGTGCAAACGTACAATCCATATCATCAAATATTACAGCAAGTTTCGGTTGGAAATTATGAAGCAATGTTTACAGATCAACTCAACGATCGACGACAATTTCAGTATCCGCCATTTTATAGATTGATCAAAATTACACTCAAACATAAAGAATACAATCGTGTCAATGAAAGTGCGGCTTGGTTTGCAAAATCGCTTCGCAATAGTTTTGGCGATAACGTGCTTGGCCCAGAATTTCCGCCAATAGCGAGAATTCGAAACTTATATCTGAAGAATATCTTATTAAAAATTCCTAAAAATCAATCGTTAGGAAAAACAAAAGACATGATTTCACGCGTACAAGCGAGTTTCTTGTCTATTTCGACGTATAGAAGTGTGCGAATTATAATTGATGTTGATACAGTGTAAAAGTAGTATTGAGATTTGAGTATTTAGTATTGAGAGAAGTACATGAATCATTTAACCTTTCAGTTAAAAACTGCAAAACTTCAGTTCGAGTGATTTTCAGAGAAAATTGTATCGAGAAGTATTTTGAAACAGTTTTGAGAAATAAGATGTTAGTATTGAGAATTCAACACTAGGTTTTTCAATCTTTTAATTATTTAATCTTTCAATATAAAACAAAACGTCACTTCGAGTGATTTTCAGAGAAAATTGTATCGAGAAGTACATGAATTTTTAAATCATTCAATACTTCAATCTTTAAATTGAGCAAAGCGATTTAGATATTCGAAAGTGCTTCCGAAAGCTCCACTTTCTTATTCCTGCTCAAAGGAATCAATTGACCAGAAATTTCAACATTTTTACTATTAAAACGGTCCACTTTGTCCAAATTCACGATGTAGGATTTGTGAATTCTCAAGAATTTATTCTCAGGCAATTGCTTTTCGAATGCTTTCATGGTAGATAAAACTACAATATTACTTTCGTCAGTAACTAACTTTACGTAATCGCCTAAAGCTTCAATCCATTTAATGCTATTTAAGATAACTTTACGTTTCTTCAAGTTACTTTTTACAAAAATATGATCGTCATCTTCGGTACTTTTCGCACCATAATTTGATTTGTCAAGTGCGCGTGCAATTGCTTTGTCAAAACGATCTTTAGATAATGGTTTGTGTAAAAAATCGGTTACATCGTAGTTAAACGCTTTAAAAGCATACTCTGTTTTTCCAGTAACCATAATAACTTGCGGCGGATTCTTTAATGACTCAAGCAAGTCAAATCCATTTAAAACAGGCATTTCAATATCCAAAAATATTAAATCGACATTATTTGTCTTCAATCCATTCTTTGCTTCTATAGCATTGCTATACTCAGCAATTAGGTTTAAAGAAGGGTGATTGAGCGTCAACTTGGCAACAGCCATCCGCTGTATAGAAGAATCATCTACAATAATACAGTTAAGCTTCATATGTGAAAAGCGATTTTATAAAATTTGGGTCAATGCAATGTTATAAAAAATAAATTTAAGACACAACAATTTATCGGATTTATTATACATTTACTCGGAATAAAAAAAGATTAATTACTGGCTTTACTTGAAAGAAAAGAACATTAATTATTAGCATAATAATAAATAAACACTATATTTGCGCCCAAATTAACTAAAAAATAGTATTTATGAATCATTATGAAACTGTTTTCATTTTAAATCCCGTTTTGTCTGAAACTCAGATAAAGGAAACAGTAGAGAAGTTTGAAGATTTCGTTGTTTCTAGAGGTGGCAAAATGATTTCAAAAGAAAATTGGGGGCTAAAAAAATTAGCATATCCAATTCAGCACAAAAAGAGTGGTTTCTATCACTTATTCGAATTCCAATCACCAGGAGAAGTAATTACTCCTTATGAGTTAGAATTCAGACGCGACGAGCGTATCATGCGTTATTTGACTGTAAGGTTAGACAAACATGCAATCTCGTGGGCAGAAAGAAGAAGAAGTAGAAAAACCGCTAAATCCTAAGAATTATGTCTTCAATAGAACAACAAGCAAAAGGAAAGAAAGAAGGAGAAATTAGATATTTAACTCCTTTAAACATCGAAACAACAAAGGCAAAAAAATATTGTCGTTTCAAGAAGTCAGGTATCAAGTATATCGATTATAAAGATCCAGATTTCTTAATCAAATTTGTAAACGAGCAAGGTAAATTACTACCACGTCGTTTAACTGGAACTTCATTAAAATTTCAACGAAAAGTGTCTGTAGCTGTAAAAAGAGCGCGTCACTTAGCATTAATGCCATATGTTGGCGATATGTTAAAATAAAATAGAGACACAGATATGGAACTTATTTTAAGACAAGACGTTGAAAATCTAGGATTTAAAGACGATTTAGTAACTGTAAAAAATGGTTACGGAAGAAACTTTTTAATTCCTCATGGATTTGCAACATTAGCAACAAGTTCAGCTAAAAAAGTTTTAGCAGAGAATTTGAAACAAAAAGCATACAAAGAAGAAAAATTAGTTAATGAGGCTAATGAAATTGCGAAAGCATTATTAGACTTAGAGATTAAGATTACTGCAAAAACAGGAACGGGAACTAAACTTTTCGGATCTGTAAACAATATGGATATCGTAGAAGCACTTAAAAAAGAAGGTCACACTATTGAGAAGAAATTCATCAAAGTGATTGGAGGAAGTGTAAAACGAACTGGTAGATATGAAGCGAAAGTTAGATTGCACAGAAGTGTAGTTGTTGACTTACCATTCGATGTTATTGCAGAAGCAAAAAAATAACGCCTAGCGTTTATTTATATAAAAGCCACTCAAATTTGAGTGGCTTTTTTTATGGAAAACATCTTAATAATTGTAAATTTGCACGCTTATTTATAAAAAAAGCACGCATTTTTAGTGTAGAATAGCATGAAGTATACAAGACTTACCAAAGAACAATTAGATGAATTGCACAAAGAATTCATCAACTTTTTAGCAACACAATCCATCACTGCTAAAGAATGGGAAACGCTGAAAACTGAAAACCCGCAAGTAGCTGAAGAAGAAATAGATGTATTTAGCGATTTGGTTTGGGAAGGTGTATTAACGCAAGCTACATACTTAGAAAATATTTCGGCGCAACACTTATATTTATTTCACTTAGGTGAAAACGAAATGAAGTTAATTGCTGTCAAGATTCTAACAGAAAACATAGACATTACAACCAAAGAAGGTTTCGCTTGGTTGCGTGAAAATTATAGTTCTGATGAAGTGGAAATTCTAACTGCAAACAAAGCATATTCAGATGACAGAAACGCAGACAAATTTGCGCTCATACAACAAGGTTCAAACATTACTAAAGGACAATTATTTCAGTGGTTTCAAGCTACGATGTCGTAGTTTTTCGTAGTTACATCGAACTTTATTGGAAATCATTTTGGAATATATAAGAATTCTTTTTTTGTTGTATATTGGAAGCAAATAAGGCAAAAACAGCCTAAGACGTTGGTCCGTATAATTGTAGTCTTTCTGAAACAAACACAGAAAGTGTTAAATACAAATAAAACCCGAAATGAACTAGATGATGAAAAAATATTTGTTGATTGTCTGCCTTATATTGCTATTCACAAATATGTATGGGCAACGTGAAAATTCTTCAAAGCTCATTTTGGAAGGAGAAATTGAATTCATTTCTAAATTGCCAAATCCCGAAGAAATAAATTATCCTGATTGCAATTATTCAACAATATTCAACGTAAATACAGATTCAAAAAACACTAAAATAAGTATTGTATTCAAAGGTATTGTAAATAAAAAACGTGTAGCTACTGCAAATTATAAAGTAGGAGATAAGATTAGAGTTACGTTGATTCCATTTGATAATGCTAATCCCAAAATTCGTCAAACACAATTGATCGATCACGTTGATGACTTTGATATGGAAGTTTATTACGCGATAAAAACCACAAAAATTAAAAAATTTTCCAAAAGCATACACTCAAAAGATGTTGTCTCAAAAAAACAAAAAGTAACATCAGTAGGAACACTGCCAATTGATAAAAAGGCGAATCGAAAAAGACAAAAAGCCATAAAATCAGAAATTAGAAGAATTCAGAAACTATTAAAATCTCATGGCGGCACTTGGGAACAATGGGAAAAAGATATTTCCGCCTTCAAAAGTGAATATGCTAAAGCAAATGCAGCAAAAGAATCAAAATGGATTGGAAACTCGTTTTTTTCAGCAGGAAAAGCGTATGCAGATGCAAATGAAGGAAATTTTGTGGATGCAATGACCGATTTTAATGAGTATTTAAAACAATTTAATATTGATTTAATTATCATTAGAATACCTTTTAAAGGAGAAGTTTCAGGATCTTTATTTTCAGATAAACTCTCTGATCATGTTGTGAATCCGTATGCGATGAAAGTGACTTCTGATTTATTGAAAAATGATATCGAAGTACTAGATATTCTTCCAAAACTCATTGAAGAACGCACCAAACATCCTTTAGTATTTTGGTACAATGATTTTGACGAAAAGCATCCAGCGGAGACTGTTTCATGGGTAGTTGCAAAAGAACTAAAAAAGTTATTAAAACGATATCCTGAGTATAAAACGATTCCCAAAATAACAACTTACATAAAAGATACGATTGGTATTGGCAACGGAAAACAGTATAAATGGCCAAAAGGGAATGAATTATATTCTCCTAAAAAAAATATTACTTTCAAAACTGTTGTTGATAGTTTAGAAAACATAATACGAATAGAATACGACAAAAATACATCTCCTTTTTTACTCATTGGAAATTCCTTTTTAGGGTTTCCTTCCATAGCACGAGGCGGAAGTATCCCACATTATTTTATGTACGAAAGCGGTTTTAAACCAGATGTATATTATAGAAGCGGCGGAATAGGGCTTGGGAGATTAATTTATAAAAAAGGAAAGTCATACCTTGAAAATAGAAGAGCAATTGTATACGTTGCGCTACCAGAATCTTTTCAAGGCAACGTTCCCGTTATACCTTTAGCAGCAAGTATGAATATTGATAATTATGATGAAAAAGAGATTATAACACTCGACATAAATAATTGGAGTGAACATGTAGTGTTTACTCCAAAATTAGCGGCAGGCGATACTTTCAATATTACAAAAGAAGGATATATAGCTGCCATAGGACAAAAAGGAATTAGTACAGATGGCGGCACTTTAAAAGTAACGCTGCCAGATACTTTAGAGCTAAATGCGAATGATGTTTTAAAAATACATTTTCAATACACTTCTGTTGGATATTCTGAAGTAACTGTTTATTTCGATGGACAAGAAAAAAGCTTTCTAAGATCGAAAAATGTAAAAGATAATTATTACGAAAATGTCTATTTTAAACTAACGAAAAAAACTAAAAACAGGAACTTTGAAATAGCATTTCAAAATATAAAAAGAAAACAGAAAATCAAAAAAATAAAAGTAAGTTTACTTACATTCAAATAGAATTATAAATGGTATTTAGTTCCTACTTTTTTATCTTTTATTTTCTACCATTAGTACTAATATTGTACTATATCTCTCCAAAAAAAATAAGACACCTTACGCTAACTATCATAAGTTATGTGTTTTATGGATGGGCAAATCCTTTTTTTGCACTTCTAATGATGGGAAGTACATTGATCGATTATATATGCGGACTTTTCATAGCCGAACAATTGGGCGAAAATTGGAAAAACCCCATTAAAATAGTATCAAAAGATGCTGCAAGAACTCGAAAACAACGAATTGCGGTTACAGTTTCTGTCATCTCAAACCTGTCGTTATTAGTGTTTTTCAAATACTTCAATTTCGCAGTAGAAAATTACAATTCACTTTTGCAGTCTTTTGGATTTCAAGGAATTGAATCAAGTAGTATTATGCACATTGTTTTACCGCTTGGAATCAGCTTTTACACGTTTCAAAGTATGAGTTATTCCATTGATATTTATCGTGGTAATGCAAAAGCAATTCGAAACTTTATTGATTTTGCTTGTTACGTTTCCATGTTTCCACAATTGGTAGCTGGTCCGATTATAAAATTTCAAGAAGTCTCAAATCAATTACAACACAGAACACACACGCTTGAAAAATTTTCGAGAGGAATCGCTTTTTTCTGCTTAGGAATGGCAAAAAAAGTATTGCTTGCAAATCCGTGTGGAAAAATTGCAGACATCTGTTTTGAATCTGTCGATGTTGGTTTTCTAAATTCTTGGTACGGCGCCACATCGTACGCTTTTCAAATATATTTTGACTTTAGCGGATATTCTGATATGGCAATTGGGTTAGGATTAATGTTAGGATTTGTATTTCCTAAAAACTTCGATTCGCCGTATTTAGCCAGAAGTATTACGGAATTTTGGCGACGTTGGCACATTTCA
Source organism: Kordia antarctica (assembly GCF_009901525.1). Classification (NCBI taxonomy): domain Bacteria; kingdom Pseudomonadati; phylum Bacteroidota; class Flavobacteriia; order Flavobacteriales; family Flavobacteriaceae; genus Kordia; species Kordia antarctica. The sequence continues at coordinate 1,182,857 of NZ_CP019288.1, read as the reverse complement.
TTATCAACATGGTTAAGAGATTATTTATACATTCCGCTAGGCGGAAATAAAAAAGGAAACAACAGAACCTACGTAAACCTAATGATTGTGATGTTGATCGGAGGATTATGGCACGGATCGTCATGGAATTTTATAATTTGGGGAGCTATTCATGGACTATTTTTAGCATTGGAAAGACTCGCCAATAAAAAAGCGTTTTATCAAAAACTACCAAAAATAGCAGGAATAATGATTACGTTTATCATTGTAGTGTTTGCGTGGGTATTTTTTAGAGCAGCCGATTTACCAAGTGCGATAACCTATATTCAAGCCATGTTTGGCGGAACTTCAATGTCGCAAACAGATTTAGTAAACAATGTGTTAATCAGGAATCCGTATTATCTTTTTAGTTTTTTCCTTGCGGGAATTGTCGTTTGGAAATTTCCACAAACGTGGGATTTCACAAAAAAAATCACGCTAACGAAATCAATCTGGATTATGTTTTTGATGCTAATTTCTGTGATGGCTTTGGTAACGCAAGATTTTAACCCGTTCATATACTTTATTTTTTAAAAACGATGGCTATGGAACATAAAAAAATGTCGCGAGAAGAAATAGCAACTGCTGAAATTAGGAAGACTGATATTTCAAAAAGAAATCAAAAGATACTCTTGGCATTCTTTTTGATTTTCATCATGTCAGCTGCTGTAATTCAATTGATAAGTAACATCAGTCGAGCAGCGGAAACTTCTAGTTTAACTATGAAAAATGATCAAATAGTTGATGCGTCAGCTGGATTTTTTAAAAACATGACCAATTTCAATACTAACTTGTTGAGCAATATCAAACAATTTGAAACTGATTTAGAAGATAATTCTGTTTTTAGAAAAACAATCATTCCGATAACGCAAACTGGTTTAGTGCAAATTTTTAATACAGGAAACGAAAATGCGTGGCTTTCAAAAGATAATTTTTATTATAAATTTTCTAATCAATACTTAACGCAAGCTGGTTTTTTAGACACTAAACAATTAAACAAAAGAGAAGAAAACGAAGAAGTACAACCAAATCCTGTTAAGGCAATTCTCGATTTCAAAGAAAAATTAGCCAAAAGAAATATACAACTCATTATTATTCCTGCGCCGCCAAAAGCTTCATTCGTACTAAAAAATTCAGCGAAAGCGATAAATAACAAATCATACGCAACATTTGTAAAACAGTTGCAAAACGAAGGAATTGTAGTTTGTGATGTGTTTTCATTGTTGGAAAAACAAAACCTCGAAAATTCTGGCTATCTAAAATATGATACACATTGGTCGCCAGAAGCAATGAAAATAGTCGCAAACGAAGTCAGTAAGTTGCTGGACAGTTTATCAATCCCGAAAGGAAACACAAATTATAATACTAAAAAAGCAACAATTGAAAACTATGGAGACATTGTTGATATGCTCAATATTGAAAATAAAAATGCTCATTTCAAAACGCAATCCATAGAAATAGAACAGGTTTTAGGTGGTAATTATTTGTTTAAACCTTCTGCGGAATCAGATATTCTATTTTTGGGCGATAGTTATGCAAACATATACTCTTTTGAAGGAATGAATTGGGGAAGTTCCGCGGGACTTTCTGAACACATAAGTCATAATATGAACAAACCTGTAGATAGAATTTTAATGAATGATGCAGGCGCATATGCAACACGATTATCACTTTCGAATGATTTGAAACGTGGCAGAGATCGATTAGCAGGAAAAAAAGTTTTAATTTTGGAATTTGCTGCGCGCGAATTGTCTGTTGGCGATTGGAAAATTTTGGACATGAAACTAAATGAAGATTATGAATCAGAATTTTTCGTTCCAAAAGAAGAAACTTCAGTTACTGTAACAGGAATTGTGCGAGAAACAAGTAAAGTTCCGTTGCCAAATACAGTTCCGTATAAAGATCATGTTTTTTCAATTCATATTACGGATTTGAAAGATAGCACAGGAAATGAATTAGGCGAATCGGTTGTATATGTATCAAGTATGGAAAATAATAATTGGACAGACGCCGCAAAATTACGAAACGGACAAGAAATTACACTAAAACTCTATAATTGGCATGAATATGCAGACAAATTTGGTTCTATAAATCGTTCCGAATTGCAAGATGATGATTTATCGTTAGAAGATCCATGTTGGGGAATTTTGATTAAAAAATAAGTACAATACAATGAAAAACACATACAAACTCGTTGGAATAGTTGCAGTTTTACTGTTCTCAGTAAATACAATTGCGCAAACAGCTTTTGAAAAAATATGCAAGGAAAAAATCGCGAATGCTTCAAATAGTACAATAGTTGGCGAAAATGGTTGGTTGTTTTTATCGAATGAATTAGCTCATATCTCAAAAGGGAAATTTTACGGTTCGGAAGCTACTCAAACTTCTGTTGCTACAAATTCAGATCGGAAAGATCCAATTCCAGCAATTGTCGATTTTAACAATCAGCTTAAAAAATTGAATATAAAATTGTATTTAATGCCAGTTCCGCCAAAAGCGATTATAAATGCAAACAAATTGGATGCTTCTGTAAAAGTGAATCAAGACTTGAATATTCACTATAAAAATTTATATAAAAAATTGGCTGATGAAGGTGTGGAAGTAATCGACCTTTTTCCTGAATTTACAAAATCTACAGCCACAGGAACTGAAACCTATTGCAAACAAGATTCACATTGGAATCCGAAAGGTATTGAAATTGCTAGTAGTCTGATTGCTAACAAAATCAAAAAAGAGCAATGGTACAAAGCATATTCAGGAACTAAAACCAAGGAAAACGCTGTTAAGAAAACGATTCAAATAAAAGGAGATTTAAGCGCAGGAACAGGAACTACAAATCTTTCCAAAGAAAAAATCATTCTAAATACGTTTCCTAAATCATCAGCAATAGACAAAGATTCTCCTGTATTAATTATGGGCGATAGTCACACATTAATATTTCATGCTGGCGGCGATATGTTCGCGGAAAACGCAGGACTTTCAGATAATGTAGCAGCTAAATTAGGTTTGAATGTTGATTTAATTGGCGTAAAAGGTTCTGGAACAACTTCCGTTAGAATTGACTTATACCGAAAAGCAAAGAATGCGGAATGGCTCAACAAAAAGAAAGTCATCATTTGGTGTTTTGCCGCAAGAGATTTCTCTGAATCTGAAAATGGTTGGCGAAAAGTTCCTGTAAAAAAGTAACCAATCTTGAAAATCGGATTCAAGATTGATTACATTCTTTATTAAAGAAAATTATTCGTTGGAAGCTTTAAAAATAGCTTCTTTTTCTAATAAAGCAGTGAGTAAATAATAAAACGATTCTCTGTGTTTCTGTCGATTAGATTTCCCCATTAACTCACAAACTTTTTGCATTGTTTCATCAAGTTTTGGACTGTCAGAAAGACCTAGTTTTTTAATTAAGAAGTTAGTCTTTACGAGCTTCAATTCTTTTTCGTCAGAACAAGCAACTAAAGCAGCATCTTTGTTTTTTAAAGAACCTCCTAAATGTTTTGTAATATTTTCGAACAATTCAATGTCGAAGTCAAGATTTAACGATGAAACTATCTTTTTTAACGTTTCAACTTTACTACTCTTTGGAAGTTGAATAAACCAATTGGCATTTACGTTTTTATCAGTTGTAAGATATGTGTATGTTGACCTCACAGAATTTACTATTGGTAAATTTGGGCTTAAATACATTTTTGGAAATTCTTGGTTGAACAAATACACAGCTTCGTTTTCTCGGATGTTAAGATCACTTGGCGTAGAAATTACTTTTTTAATCATCCATTGTAGATGTTTATCATCACTCTTGTAAGTGCTGTAATATACGCCGGTATCCCATGCGCCTAAATGACTATAATTTCCAACAGTGGTTTCTTCAGTTGTTAGAAATATAGTCTCGCCATCTTTAATTGGATTACTACTATTTGTAGCATCAGAAATTTTTAATCTTACAGCTGTAGTTTGAATTGTTGGCCGATACTCATCAAAATGTTCAACTTCTTGTCCAATAAATGCATTTCCTAGTTCTAAATTCAGATGAATTACTTGTCCATATGAAATGACTGGTTCTTTAGTAGTTGATTGCAACTTAAATAATTCTCTCCACATAGGTAACGCTTTTGTGGGAATTGGAGATGGCGTTGTATCTCCCCAAGATGGATATTGAAAATATTCCATAACAACAGGATCCTTTGGGGTTACTCTTTGTGAAAAATCGGCAATGGCAAATCCGTGATTATAATAATTGTCATGCATTCCTAATTGAGCTCTTAGATTTGATGAAATAGGAACTTCAGGAAATGTTTGTTTATATGGATTATCACTTTTTGCTTCTTCATATGCGCTTGCACCAATAAGTCGACCAATAGGTAATCCGAACAAATTATTATCGTACTTTACTTGATTGTGTTCGTGTCCCCAAAGCCAACTTGTTATTTTATTGCCAAAATACGGCCGAAACAGATCTAATAAATTCTTATTCAAATACGGAAAAGAACCATAAGTTCCGTCACTACCATTAATTTTTGCATTTCCTGAAAATAATTGATGATGTGATAGCATAATAGTAGCTCCAGAAAATTTATTGAGCTTATCTATGTGCCAAGATGGTTCGTTACTATGCAATTCTGGACCGTCATTAACTGGATTGAAAGCATTTTTTGGATCATTATCGTTATAACCAGTATCCATGCCCAAAAATTGCCAACCGTTATCTTCCGTTCGCAAGCAAAAATAACTTGCAAATTGAGTTGCATCTATAGAAAAATGTCGATTCAAATTTGCAACCATTTTATAATATCCGTAACCATAGCAATAATAATCGTGATTACCAGGAATGGTAAATATTGGAATTCTGGGGTAACGCTTGAAAAATTCTTCAAAAATTGCGGCAAAATTTGCTTCACATTCAGCAGGTGTAGCTGCATAATAAATATCTCCAAGATGAATGATAGCATCTGGCTTATGATTTTCAAAAATTACTTTTAGTAAATGTTTGGCATCATCCATTCCTGTTCCCCAATCACCAATAATAGCAACTTTGGCATCATTTGGCAGTTTATAATAGATAACGCCGAAATCTAAACTTCCATTATCTTTCCAGTCATTGTACTTGTTTTTATAATTATGTAAAGCTCCATACTTTCTATATTGTTCATAACAATATGCCCAACCACTATAATCTTTATTGCTGAACTTACGATCATACGTCTGCCAATCTTTGTTCAAAGTTTCCAATGCTTCTTCGCTAATGCCATTAGAACTCTTAGCTGCTTGAAAAAATTCTGATGAAAAATGAGCAATAATCTCATCATCTGTTGATGCTTCATGCGGTTCTTCAATAAATAAATGTGATTCTATAGAATTTTTTTTCTCACATGTAGCAGCTAAATGATTAGTTCCAGAAACCATAGGATGCTCTTGAACATGCGTCAAATTTAGCTTTCCTTTTATGTTTTTTAATTTTTCAGTTTCTTTAATTGCATACGCAGCAACTACAGATTGCCATAAAGATAATTCTTGACTCTTTACTCGTAATGGAGGAATAGATTGATGGTTCATAAATGATGAGTTTTTTGGTGTGTTAATAAAAACTGCTATTAAACTACTATTTTTACTTACGAGATCAAAATTAATAAGCAAACTTTAAAATCTTCTATCCATTTTGAAATTAACGATTTCAGATTTTTGAATTGTTTAATCCTTTAATCTTTTAATTATTTAATTTTCATCAATCATTCAATTCTTCAATCTTTTAATCCCAAAAAAATAAACTTATATTTGCGCCACAATACAGAATCATGGCACAAAAACCTAGCATACCAAAAGGAACACGAGATTTTTCTCCGATTGAAGTTACCAAGCGTAATTATATTTTTGACATTATAAAAAAGGCTTTTCAAAGTTTTGGATTTCAACCGATTGAAACTCCATCTTTTGAAAAATCTGAAACTTTGTTGGGTAAATATGGAGAAGAAGGTGACCGATTGATCTTTAAAATTTTAAATTCTGGAGAAAAGGTGCGAAAAGCCGATTTGAAAGCATTGGAAGATGGAAATCTAGCACGTTTTTCAAATTCACTTTCTGAAAAAGCATTGCGTTATGATTTAACAGTTCCGTTTGCAAGGTATGTTGTGCAACACCAAAATGATATTACATTTCCGTTTAAGCGTTATCAAATTCAGCCAGTTTGGCGCGCTGACAGACCACAACATGGAAGATTTCAAGAATTTTTTCAATGTGATGCAGATGTTGTAGGTTCAACGTCACTTTGGCAAGAAGTAGAATTTGTACAATTGTATGACAAAGTCTTTTCAGAATTAGGTTTAGAAGGCGTAACGATCAAAATAAATAATCGTAAAATCCTTTCTGGAATTGCGGAAGTAATAGGAGCGAAGGACAAATTAATCGATTTCACAGTTGCGTTAGACAAACTAGATAAAATTGGTGAACAAGGCGTAAAAGATGAAATGTTGAACAAAGGCATTTCTGCGGAAGCGATTGAAAAAGTACAACCATTATTCGGTTTTTCTGGAAACTTAGAAGAAAAATTAAATCAATTAAAAGGATTGCTTTCTACCTCTAAACAAGGAATGGAAGGAATTTCAGAGTTGGAATTTGTATTTGAAGCAATTCAGACCTTAGGATTGGAAACTGCAACACTCGATTTAGATATTACACTCGCTAGAGGATTGAACTATTATACAGGAGCAATCTTTGAAGTTTCGGCGCCAGAAGGTGTGAAAATGGGTTCTATTGGCGGCGGCGGACGTTACGATGATTTAACTGGAATTTTTGGATTGAAAGATGTCAGCGGTGTTGGAATTTCGTTTGGCTTAGATCGAATTTACTTAGTGTTAGAAGAACTTGGTTTGTTTCCAGAAACGGTTTCGGATAAAGTAGATGTATTGTGTATTAATTTTGGAGAAAAAGAAGCGCTTGCTTCACTAAAATTGATCAAAACATTGCGTGAAGCAGGTAAAAGTGCCGAACTATATCCTGACAATGCAAAGATGAAAAAGCAAATGAATTATGCTAATAAACGCGAGATTCCATTTGTAATTCTTATCGGAGAAGACGAACTCGAAAATAATACGTGTATCGTAAAAAACATGATTGACGGAACTCAGAAAGAAGTTCCTTTTGATGAAGTGTTGACAGCTTTTTGAAATTATAAATTATAGATTATAAATGTTGAGTTTTAAATGTAAAAGTGTTTCTTTAAGACCAAAGACCAAAGACCAAAGACCAAAGACCAAAGACCAAAGACCAAAGACCCAACAGTAAAGCAAAACAAAATTCCAGTTTAAAAGTTGAAAGGTTTATAAGTTTATTGCATCGAGTAAATAATTCACATACCAACATTTCGACTGCGCTCAATGTGACAAATACCAAGAGCCAAAAACGCAACAGTAAGAAAGTCTAAAAGCAAAGCGATCTAATATCTAACAGCGCAGCGGTCTAATATCAAAAAAAATCTAAAGATTTTTTTTATAAGTTTTCCGTCGTTTATGCGTTACAGGTTTAAAATGTTTCCAAATTTGATGAATCGCGGTATTTTCAATCAATTCAGGAGTTCGGATGCAATTTTGAATATTCTTTTCAGTAAATGTTAAGTAATATTCCATGAAAATAATAGCCGTTAATCCTTTGTTTTGATATTCAGGATGTACGCCAATTAAGTAGAAGGTGATATTTTTTGGTTTTTTTCGTGCTTTCAATAAATGGAAAATCCCGAAAGGAAATAATTTCCCATTCATTTTCTGTAAAGCTTCTGAAAACGATGGCATTACAATTGCAAAAGCGACTAATTTGTTATCTTTATCAATTACAAATTTTATAAACTCAGGATTGATAAAATTCAAATAGCGTTCTTTAAAATAGGCTTTCTGAATGTCATTAATCGGCACAAAAGAAGACAACGAAGCATACGATTCATTAAATAAATCAAACATTTGATCTACATATGGCATAATATCTTTCGTCTTGGTAAAATTGAGTTCGCGAAGTTGATATCGTTTTTTGATTAAACCTTGAACGCGCTCAAAAAACTCAGGTTTTACATTTTCAAACGGAAACTTATTCTCTAAATATTCTTTCTCTTTTACGAGTCCGTGATGAATATAATGTTTCTCATAATACGGATGATTGTACCAAGTAATCATCGTTCCAATATGATCAAATCCTTCCGTCAGCACGCCAACTTTATCTAAATTTGAAAATCCAACAGGACCTTCCATATATTCCAATTTGTGCGATTTTCCAATTTCGGCGACTTTTTCAAGCAATGCGCCTGAAACTTCTAAATCGTCAATCATATCAAACCAACCAAAACGCATTTTGGAAAGTTTTTGTTCTTTTACTTCAATCCAATTGACAATTGCAGCAATGCGACCTACAATTTTTCCATCTTTATATGCCAAGAAAAACGTAGCATCTGCATCTAAAAACGCAGGATTTTTATCTTTATTAAACGTTTCTAATTCATCTTTAATAATAGGCGGAACCCAATATTTAGAATCCTTATATAGACCAAAAGGAAATTTTACAAACGCTTTTAATTCCCTTTTATTCGCTACTTCTCGTACGTCAATCATCAATCATTAATTTGGTTAGTGAAAAAGGATTTAATTATCGTTGTCATCATCATCGCCATCATCTTCAAACTTCTCTAACTCTTTCTTCTTTGGATCTTCGCCTTTTGGATCTTGTTCATCAATAGGAATCAATTGGTCAACATGCCAATCGTCAAATCGATACGAAACTCCAATAGCGGCAAATAAACGTGTTGGCGTATTTTTTATACTTGCGCCAATATGTCCATCTACCTGAAAGTCGTCACCTAATAAATATGCGCCACCAGCTCTAAATAAAGCATCTGCATAGCGATCACTGTCAATTCCTTGATGCTCAAAAAATGCAGACCATTTTGGATTGTCAAACGCATGTGTAAGCGTTAGGATATAGCTTAATTCTTTTGTGTCAGAAGTAATCCGGTCATAGGTAATGTTTGAAACAAAAACCCAGCGACCTGCAAAGTGACTTTGTGTTGCCAATGTAACTTTAGGACTTACAGCAGGTTCTGTAGCAGCGAAGTATGGATTGTCCGTAAATATAAAATTTGCACCTGCATAGATACCAATTGCAGGAATTAAATCTTTCCAACGAAATGAATTATTTGCTCTCCAACTTAATAAATTTGGCTTTTCTAGAGATGATTTAAGATATGGATCATACAACATATATTTTGCGCCAATAGTATGTGTTAAAAAACCATTTCTGTTAAATTCTAATGCTGGATTTGTTGCACCATTTGTAAAGGTGTCAAACTGATATGCGCCTTCCCAACTGATTTCCAATTGTTCTTTAAATAAACCATAACGCAACGCGAAATTAAGCCCAAAAGCGCGTACTTCTGTATTCAATTTTTTGTGATCTTGTTGTTCTACAAAAATTCCACCTTCAAACTGAATTACATTTTTTCCAACAGCAAAAGCACTAATAGAAGCGCCAGGACGGTTAGAATTAATAACATCTGTATACTGCGCAAAAGCAGCAGTGGATAAAAATAAAAAACCAAGAACTGCAAAGAAGGATTTTGTTTTCATGTGTCTATTGTTGTTTTATGTATGCGTCACAAGAAACATCTGTATTGGTATGCAGCTTTGTGCATAAAAAGCAAGCATAGATGTTTCTTCAATTTTTAATGTGTTAAATTCAAAACTACATAAAATTATAGTTTTTTATCTACTAAAAACGATATTAAATCTCTATAAATTGTATTTTTGAAAAAATATTAGGTTATAGAATATTATGGGAGTACTTAGAACAATAGCAATAATAATTCTCGTCATATACGCGTTACGAGTTTTGGCTAGATTATTTGCACCATTAATGATACGATACGTAGCAAAGAAAGCCGAAAAGAAATTTTCAGATCAATTTAGACGACATGCAGAAAGTCAAGAACGTTCCAAAGAAGGCGAAACAGTAATTGACAAAGCACCAAAAACAAAGCCTTCTAAAGATGTAGGAGATTATATTGATTTTGAAGAAGTTGATTAACGATTGCCTATTTTAGAAACCTTTCAAATGCTTTGAGTATCTTGCTTTCATTCTTTACACGCTAAAAAACTACATCAAGTGACTATAGATTTCAAAAAAATAATTCCTCACGCAGTAGCTTTATTGCTATTTGTAGTGATGTCTTTGGCATATTTCTATCCAGTATTACAAGGAAAAAAAATTCAGCAAACAGATATTGTTCAGTATGCTGGAATGGCAAAAAAGCAAAATGATTTTCGCAAAGTAACTGGAGAAGAATTGTATTGGACAGATAACGCTTTTGGCGGAATGCCTACGTATTTACTTGGAGCACGTTATCCGCATACGTATGTAAAAACCCTTGATCGTACATTGCGTTTTTTACCGCGTCCGGCAGATTATCTATTTCTCTATTTTCTAGGGATTTATGTGTTGTTACTTGTGATGAAAGTCAATTATAAACTAGCCTTTCTCGGCGCCATTGCCTTTGGATTTTCCACCTATTTCATCATAATTATCGGCGTTGGTCACAACGCCAAAGCACATGCAATTGCGTACTTTCCGTTAGTGTTGGCAGGAATTTTGTTAACGTTTCAGCGGAAATATATTTGGGGATTTTTACTCACAGCAGTCGCTATGTCATTGGAAATCATGACTGCGCATCCGCAAATGACCTATTATTTAATGTTATTAGTGATTGTTTTAGGAATCGTATATTTTATTAAATCATATCAAGAAAAAGAATTACCACATTTTTACAAAACCGTAGGATTATTATCAGTAGCAGTAGTTTTGGGAATTGGTGTTAACGGAACAAGTTTGTTAGCAACCAAGCAATACGCCGATTGGAGTATGCGTGGACAAAGTGAATTATCTATCAATCCTGATGGTTCTCAAAAAGAGCGCAAAGGACTTTCCAAAGAATACATTACAGAATACAGTTACGGGAAAATGGAAACCTTCAACTTGCTGATTCCGAGATTTATGGGCGGTGCAGGTTCTGAAGATTTAGGAACAAGTTCTAAATCTTATAAATTTTTATTACAACGAAACGTTCCAGCAGCGCAAGCAAAAGATATTGTTAGTAACATTCCAACATATTGGGGCGATCAACCAATTGTGGCAGCGCCGGCGTATGTTGGAGCCGTGATTATTTTCTTAGCGTTATTAGGATTATTTCTGGTAAGAAGTCGTGCAAAATGGTGGCTTGTTGGCGGAATTATAATGTCATTACTATTGTCTTGGGGAAAAAATTTAAGTTTCTTAACCGACTTTATGCTTGATTATTTTCCGTTGTATAGCAAATTTAGAGCAGTTTCCTCCATACAAGTAATTTTAGAATTATGCATTCCGATTTTAGGTGTGTTGGCACTTGCGAGTTTATTCAAAAAAGAAGTAAAAAGTAATATTAAGGAAAAGAAAAAGGCACTATTTATAACTACAGGAATTATTAGTGGAATTATTTTATTCTTTATTGTGTTTAAATCGTCATTGTTTGATTTTGTTGGTTTGAATGATGCCTATTATGAACAAGCTGTTTTTGGTCCAGATTTCATGGAGATTATTCGTGAAGATCGATCCTTAATATTTACACAAGATGCAATTCGTTCATTACTGTTAATTCTAGCAACAGCAGGCGTTTTGTTTGCGTTCATCCAAGAAAAATTGAAAGAAAATATCGTGATCCTTCTTTTAGTCGGATTGTTATTATTTGACTTGGTCAGTATTGCCAGACATTACGTTTCTACGGAAGGATTTGTATCAAAAGCACAATTTGAAAGTCCATATAGAACCTTAGACGTAGACAAACAAATTTTAAAAGATAAAGGACATTACCGCGTGTTTGAACCAAGATTGCGAATGGCAAATTCGCGTACAGCATATTTTCACAATACACTTGGCGGTTATCATGCGGCAAAACCACGACAGTTTCAAGAACTGTACGATTTCTATTTGGATCATGGAAATGAAAAATTTGAAGTCACACAGCGTAACATCAACGCGATTAATATGTTGAATGTTAAATATATTATTAAAGATCAAGAAGGAGAACAAGATCAACGAGGCGCAGGCGCAATTGTATTGACAAATCCGTATCCGAATGGAAATGCTTGGTTTGTAGATAAGTTGAATTTTGTAGCTACCGCTGATGAAGAAATGTTGTCTATTCTTGATTTGAATACAAAAGATGAAGTTGTGCTTAGAAAAGGGCAAGAAGCCGCAGAAAATTTAAAAGAATCTTACGGAAAAGATTCATTAGCAACGATAAAACTGATTTCATACAAACCTAACGAACTCAAATACGAAGCAGAAAACAATGAAGCTGGTTTTGCAGTATTCTCTGAAATTCATTATCCATATGGTTGGAACGCATATATTGATGGAAAATTAGTGCCACATTATCGTGTGAATTATGTGTTGCGAGCGTTAGAAGTTCCTTCAGGAAAACATGCAATTGATTTCAAATTTGAACCAACAATTGTTTCCACAGGAATTGCAGTTTCTTTAACAAGTACTTTAATTTTAGTGTTTTTAATTATTGGAGCTTTGTATTTTGAATTTAAGCGTAGGAGAGAAGTAAAGGCGTAATACCAAATAAACTTCAAAATGACTGATTAAATTCATTTTTATTTCCTTTATATTTTAATATAAAATAGAACCGTAACGAAGGCTATGCTTATATTTTCTATTTGATCTAAAAAAAATATAATTTAAATTTTGTAGCAATCATTTTAAAATTCATTTGGTATAATTCCCCTAAATTATGGCTAAAAAAGTAGTAATTATCTCGTATTATTGGCCGCCTGCTGGTGGACCTGGCGTACAACGTTGGTTGAAATTCGTGAAGTATTTGCGCGATTTTGATATTGAACCAATTTTGTATGTTCCAAAGAATCCGAGTTATCCGATTATTGACGAAACTTTTTCAGACGAAATTCCGAAAGATATAACGATTTTAAAACAGTCAATTTTTGAACCGTATTCTATCGCGAGATTATTCTCTAAGAAAAACACAAAAAAAATTAGCAGAGGAATTATAGCAAAGGAGAAACAGACATTTGTTGAAAAGTTGTTGCTTTATATTAGAGGAAACTTTTTTATTCCTGATGCGCGAAAATATTGGGTAAAACCTTCGGTTAAGTTTCTGAAAAAGTATTTGGTTGAAAATGATATTAAAACTATTATAACAACTGGCCCGCCACATAGTTTACATTTGATCGGACTTAATTTACGAAAGGAATTAGATATTAAATGGCTTGCCGATTTTAGAGATCCTTGGACAACAATTGGGTATCATGAGCAATTGAAATTGACAAAAAGGTCTAAAGAAAAACATTACCAATTAGAGGCTGACGTTTTACAAACAGCAGATCAGATTGTAACGACAAGTTTTACCACACGAGAAGAGTTTTTGCAACTTACTAAAAAGCCAATAGAAGTTATTACCAACGGATATGATGTAGAAAAACATGCGCCAACTTCATTGGACGAAAAGTTTACGATTTCACATATTGGTTCGTTGCTTTCTGAGCGAAATCCTGAGATATTGTGGGAAGTTTTGTCTGAGTTGCTTCAAACAGAAACAAATTTTGCTACTGATTTTCAATTACAGTTTGCAGGCGTTGTTAGTGAGCGGATTCAACGTAAAATCCAAGAAGTCGGATTGAGCAATTATACAACCTATTTTGGTTACGTTTCGCATCAAAAAGCATTGCAATTACAACGCGCTTCGCAAGTTTTGTTGTTAATAGAGATTGATGCCGAAAAGACAAAAGGAATTATTGCAGGGAAATTGTTTGAGTATATGGCGGCAGAACGTCCAATTTTAGGAATCGGTCCAAAAGATGCAGATGTTGCTAAGATTATTCAACAAACCAATACAGGAACTTATTTTTTATATAGTGAAAAGGCGAAACTTAAATCGCAAATTCTGGCGTATTATGAAGCGTATCAAACGAAACAATTGCACACTTCCGCAATTGGACTGCAAAAATATTCGCGCAAAGCGTTAACAGAAAAATTAGCAGAAGTACTTTATAAACTTACTTGATTAGTAGCATTTATTGAAATTCTATAACAATAATAAATAAATGTGTAACGAATAATTTTGATTGTTGGCGTTTCTTTGTATTGAATAATCAAACAGCTAGATAATCATGAAACTTTTTATAACACTTTTTAGTTTAATAGTATTAGCAACCAATCCAATTGGCGATACTTTAGAACCGTTAAATGATGATGTCATTACGTATAATGTTGTCTTTGATGGAAATGAAGGTGGAGCATTTTTTCACAGATAGTGAAGATAAAGCCATTACAATAGAAGATGAAGAAAGTAAATTGTTTATGAAATTTGGCGAAGATGCTAATTCATATGTAGGAAGAACATTTACACTATTATTAAAAGCAACTGATGCTGATAGTGATGTTTATAGTGCAAAATCAGTAGTAGAGTTAGAATTAAAGTAATTAATACTATATAAATTATCAGCCTTTAAAAGTTGAATATCTACAAATATGAAAATCAGTTGTGTCTGTTATAATTTGCAATAAAACGCACTAACAAATAATTGATTTCTATAAAAATTATTAAAAGAAAAAACCTTACTCAATCTATTATGATTAGGTAAGGTTATTTTTATATAGCTAATTATATAAATGTTAACTTCTAGTTCTTGTACTTCTTGTTCGTCCGCTAGTTGCTTTCTTTTGCGAACGGCTTGAACGTTGTGTTGTAGCTTTTCGTTGCGTAGAACGTGTTGATCTTGTCGCTTTAGAAGAATTACTTCTTGTAGTTCTTGCAGGCTTTACATTTCTTGTGGAAGCGCTACGTGTCGATCTTGTATTTGTTCTTGTATTGTTAGTAGCTCTAACGTTGTTACTTCTTGTAGTTCTTGCAGGCTTTACATTTCTTGTAGAAGCGTTACGAGTTGAACTTGTGTTTGTTCTTGTATTGTTAGTAGCTCGCACATTATTGTTACGTTGCGTGCTTGAGTTTCCTCTTTCAATTCTAGTATTGTTAGTGTTATTAGTACGAACGCCACTCAATCTTGTATCGTTATTTCTTGTGCTTCTTACGTTATTGTTACGCGTTGAAGTAGAACGTGTATTTTGACTTCTTGTATTGTTACGAGTTGCAATTTCTGTACGTGTGTTTCTAGTATTTGTGTTTGTACGTGTTACCGTTCTTCTTGTATTGTAAACAGCAGCATCGTTTCTTTGTGTTACACGACGATCGTTTCTATAAACATTTCTTCTGTTTGTGTTTGCTCTGGCAGCACTGCGATATTGATGTCCTATTGTAGCTCTAGCATATCTGTATCTGTAATTGTTTCTGTATGGACTGCAATATGAGTAGCGAATTGGTGTGTAATATCTTCTGTAAGGATTTAAGTTCACTAAACATAAGCCGATTTGTGGACGATAAAATATATTGTTGTAAAATGCAGTTCGGTATGAATTTCTGTTAAATGCGTTGATATAACCTCTTGAATGAGTGAATCGTAATGAGCTATCATAATAAACATACAATCCGCCAACTTGAACTAAGTTTCCAAGTCCGTCGTAATTCATTAATACATTCCCAATTCTGTAAACTCTTCCATAATAATCGTAATAAACAGCAGTATTTTCAATTTGAACAATTGCTCCATAATCGTCATACTGAATATATGGATTGTAATCATATCCGGAATTGAATGTGATACTAACGCCTGCTGCATTAATATTTCCGCTAATTCCGCGATGTAGACTGTTGATAAAGAAATCGAATTCTCCATCATTATATACTGAAAATGTAATTCCTTCTTCGACGAACGAAATATGTTCGTTGAAACTATTAGAAGTTACTGTTGTAGTGTCAAAACTTTTTGCTTCGACAGTACTAGCTGTCAAGAAAAAGATTCCTGTGAGTGCAAATATTAATTTTTTCATAATGTATGGTTTAAATGTTATTATATACTAACCAAACAACGTGCCAAAAACTTGACAAACTATTTATACATACCTAATAATAAATTGAAAATAAGCTAAATAACCGAAACAAAGTATGGTTTTGCCATACTTGAAAGTAATTGCAATTAATTACTTTAGCCATCGATATAGTAGTGCTGTGGACGTATTTTAATTGCACAAGAAAAAATAGTTAGAATCGTTTGATATGACATAAATTTTGTAGTTTAGTTGACTCTTATTGCTTTTAAATACTACGAAAACGGCAAAGAAATAGTTGGAGCGTTTTCTTTATACTATAAATAAACCTCGTGAACTCATATAGAGATTCACGAGGTTTTATGTTACTGTTCAACGAGTAATTTATTTTCTTTTTTTAACTTTCTTTTGTTTTTTGCCTTTTCCATCTTGTCTATAATAATATAGATCGTCGTCGTTTGCTGGCAAATCATGTCCGTCATCATAAGTATCATCTATATGAACATTTCCATGATCAATTCCACAATTGTTAATTCCACAAAAAGTACAGTTTATAATTGGTTTTACATTTCCAACTTGTCTGATCAATCTTCCCCAACGGTTATACTTTAAATGCAAACCACCAACTTGTTTAATCTTTCCATTTCTGTTGTCGTAACGCATATATATAGATCCGATTCTTTTTACTCTTCCAAGTTGATCGTAACTGATAAATAAATTTCCAATGCTTCGAACTCTTCCATTATAATCGTGTTCTACACGAACGCCACTATTTCTAGTATTGTAACGAGTTGTTCTGGTTTGAACTCTTGGAGCACCATAAGTAGTATTTACAGAACCTCTTCGAGTTCTATTATAAACGACTGGATGTGTGTTAAAATCGAATTCCCCATTTTGGAAAATAAAGAACTCTACACCTCGTTCTGCAAACTTAATTGGTTGTGCATAACGATAGCGATTGGTTAACCCGTTTTCGCTTCCATCTATTTGGTTGCTCATTTCATTTGCCTGTGTAGTTGTTACAGTAAGTAACAATCCTACGAATAAAAGGTAATAATTTTTCATATTGTATACTTTTAGGGTTATGCCTACTCTTAAAGCTTTTCGGCGTGCGCTATTTGCTAGTATTGTTTTCAATTTGCGTGCCAAAAATGTAACAAAATGATATTCAGTATTTTAAACGGTGTTTGAAATGGTGTGTTTTTAAATTAATTTGAAATTACAGTTCTTAAAATGTAACATTTAGATGTATTTTTAAACAAATATTAATACGTGTATAATAAAAATTATCGTTAGATGTTTTAGTATTTATCGATCCTGTACTTGTAAATTGTAAATAGAATTTAGCATCTTTGCGTGAATGAATAAGTCAACACAACCAATAGCAACCAAAAAAAAGGAATGTTCCAATTGTAAATATCAATTGACACCTTATCACAGTTTTTGCCCAAATTGCGGACAAAAAGTAGATGATAAGTTGAACATGCGTGTACTATTTCATAATACAATTGCGAATTACTTTTCGGTAGATGGGAGATTTTTCAAAAGTTTAATCCCATTACTAACCAAACCTGGATTTTTAGCAAAACAATACGTAAGTGGAAAACGCTTGATGTATTTGCATCCTGCACAGTTTTATTTATTTGCTTCTATTGTATTCTTCTTTTTGTCTTCTGTGGCAACACGATCTACACTACGTGACTTTGATGATTCAATTAAAAAAACATTTGGGAGAGAAAATGCTATTTTGGGAGAAGCAACTCGTGTAAAAGATTCCATTGACAATGCATTAGAAGCACAAACGGCAAGCATGCAAGGAAGTGATAGTTTGGCAGTTGCGAAAGTAAAAAACGTATTAGGTACCGATGTAAAAAATGATTCTCTTCAAAAAGGGAAAAATATTCAGGCAAGTATATTCGGGTTTAATTTTGATACAAAATTATTAGATTCGCTCGAAGCTTCAGATGCCACCATTGATGAAAAATTGAAAGTTTTAGGTTATAAAGAAACAGATAGTTGGTTTTCAAAATTTGTAGGGAAACAAATTATCAAATTTAGAGCGAACAAAGGTGCTGGAATTTTGAAAGCATTCTTTGATACCATACCGATTTCGATGTTTTTCTTAATTCCAATTTTTGCACTTTTATTAAAAATGCTCTACCGAAAACGCGGACGTTTTGCACATCATATGGTATTTAGTTTCTACTATTTTGCCTTTATGTTTTTGATTTCAAGCATCATTATTATTGCAAATTATATTGTAGATATTCCTAATTGGATTGATGCTTTACTAATACTTTCCACTTTCTTTTACTTGGTTATTAGTTTGAAAAGATTCTACGAGCAAGGATATATTAAAACTTTCTTCAAAACCTGTATACTTTCGTTTGTGTACTTAATTTTTGTAATTCCAGTAACGTTTGTAATATTGTGGATTGTTTCTTTTTTCTTGTATTAAAAAAAACAGAGACATACTTTTTTTTAGAAAACAAACTTTTCACTCGTTCTGAATTTTTCAATTCTTATACCCAACAATTAGCGCTTCATTACAATTTTTCTCTAAAACGACCTATAAGTTTCCATCTTTGAAATATCAAAAACGTATCAAAATGATATTTAATTAAGTAGCTATTAATCAACTTGATATTTGTTTTGATACAATTATTAATCAACTTAAAATCAAATATTATGGGAATTCAAGTATCATTATTAAATCTGCCAGTACTTAATGTAGCGAGTGCTACTGATTCTGCTTTAGTATCAAGATCTACAGAGCAAAATCAAACATTTCAAGAAGCTAAAATCCAAAACGGATATGGAACTGCGACCACAGTTTCTGTGAGTCCTGGTTTTGGAGCAACAGTAACTGCTTACATTAAAATAGAAGTTGATTCTATTACACAGGAAACATTTAACGAAATCAAAAAGGAAGTAAAGAAAAGTAACAGCTACAAGAAAAATGAAGACTTCAAAAGACAAGTGGATACGTCTACATATTCTTCCGGCGCAAGTTCTAGTTCTGGGTTTTTTGGATGGTTAATCGGTAAAAAGGGAAATAGCTATTCCAACACTTCTAGTAACATGACGGATCAAATTAACAAATACGTTTCTGGTGATTCTTCAGATGATCTTACCGTAGCAAATTCAGTTGCTGATATCATGGTAAAAAATACTTCTAAAGTATTGGTTACTGCAAAAGTAGAAGTAACAGGACAACTTTTAGTACCTTCTCCAACAATGATTGCAGTGGAATCAACAGTATTTAGCTTTACAAAAGAAGACGGAACTAAATCAACTGTTACAATGATGAATCAGACTCCGTTAGTTCCTGTAGATAATGCAACGGGAACCGTAAGTAACAATATACTTGAACCAGGTTCAAAATTATCAATTGCTCCAATTGGAGGATAATAACTTCTAGATTGTATTTAAAATTTAAAAAAATAAGTACGATCTTAAGTTTGGAAACTAGGTAGAAATTGTAAAAAGGAACTATTCAAGATCTTTTTTACAATTTCTCTTTTAAATACTTTCCAGTAAATGACTTCTTGTTTTTCACAACTTCTTCTGGAGTTCCTGAAGCGACTAACATTCCACCATTTTTTCCACCACCAGGACCTAAATCAATAATATAATCGGCACATTTAATCAATTCAATATTGTGTTCTACCACAATAATAGAATGTCCTTTTTCAATTAAAGCATCAAACGATTTTAATAATTTTTTAATATCATGAAAGTGTAAACCTGTTGTTGGTTCATCAAAAATAAACAACGCTTTCTCTTTCGTTGTTCCTTTTACCAAGAAAGAGGCAAGTTTTATACGTTGCGCTTCTCCACCAGAAAGTGTAGACGAACTTTGTCCTAAGGTAACATAACCCAAACCAACATCTTGCAACGGTTTTAATTTTCTGCGAATCTTCTTTTGATCGTGTTTTGTGAAGAAATCCATTGCGTCATCAATTGTCATCGTTAAAATATCATCAATATTTTTTCCTTCAAAGGCAACTTCCAACACTTCTTTTTTGAAACGTTTTCCGCCACAAGTTTCACATTCCAAATGCACATCTGCCATAAATTGCATTTCAATCGTCACTTGTCCTTCACCTTTACAAGTTTCACATCGTCCGCCATCAACATTAAAAGAAAAATGCTTTGTTTTATAACCTCTAATGCCTGATAATTTCTGACTTGCATACAACGCTCTAATATCGTCATAGGCTTTGATATATGTTACAGGATTTGATCTCGAAGAACGTCCAATAGGATTCTGATCTACAAATTCAATATGTTTTACGTCACTATATTTTCCATCTAATTTGGTAAATTGACCTGCTTTTTCGCCATATCCGCCAGTTTCTTTCAACATAGAAGGATACAAAATCTTTTTCACCAACGAACTTTTTCCGCTTCCAGAAACGCCAGTAACTACGGTTAACATGTTTAATGGAAAGGTAACATCTATATTTTGAAGATTGTTCTCGCGTGCGCCAACAACTTTTATAAATTGAGTGGAAGTTCTACGTTTCTCAGGAACTTCTATTTTTATACTTTGGTTGAGGTATTTTGCGGTGAGCGAATTTGCTTTTAAAATCGTTTCATAATCGCCATGTGCAACTACATGTCCGCCATGCGTTCCAGCTTCTGGTCCAATATCAATAATTTCATCCGCAGCGCGCATAATATCTTCATCGTGTTCAACAACAATTACGGTATTTCCTAAATCGCGCAGTGATAGTAATACTTCTATTAAACGTTCGCTATCTTTTGGGTGCAATCCAATACTTGGTTCATCTAAAATGTACATAGAACCGACTAAACTACTTCCAAGCGAAGTTGCTAAGTTGATTCGTTGCGATTCTCCACCAGAAAGTGAATTCGACTTCCGATTCAACGTTAAATAGTTTAACCCAACATTCGTTAAATATGCCAAACGATTTTTAATTTCTTTTAATAAACGCTTTGCGATATTTTGATCATTTTCACCAAGTTTTAATTTATCAAAGAAAACAATTAATTCATCCAATGGCAATATCACTAAATCTGTGATCGTTTTTCCGCCAATTTTCACATAATTTGCTTCTTCACGGAGTCGTTTTCCTTCGCAGTTTGCACATTTAGTTTTTCCGCGGTACCGCGATAACATGACACGATTTTGTATTTTATAACTTTTCTCTTCTAAAAATGAAAAGAATTGATGCAATCCTTCAAAGTATTTATTTCCGTCCCAAACGAGTTTCTTTTGCGCTTCCGTTAATTCAAACCAAGGCTTATGAATTGGAAAGTCAAAATGATATGCATTGTTTACCAATTCATTTCTGTAATAACTCATACTTTCGCCGCGCCAAGGGAAAATAGCGTTTTCATATACCGAAAGTCCAGTATTTGGAACGACTAAATCAGCGTCAATTCCGATAACATCGCCGTAACCTTCACATTTTGGACACGCGCCATATGGATTGTTGAAACTGAATAAATGTACATTTGGTTCGAGGAATTTCATTCCGTCCAACTCAAAATTATTACTAAAATGCGTACTTTTTTGATCGCTTACGGTTTCAATATAACATTCGCCTTTTCCTTCAAAAAAAGCGGTTTGTATAGCATCTGCCAATCGATTGTAAAAATCTTCATCATGCGAAACCACAATACGATCAATAACTAACGAGAAATCTTCTGTAAAATCTTCATTAATTTCATCAATACGTAAAACCTCATTATTCTTTTTAATTCGCGCATATCCTTGTTGCGCCAATACTTTTATGGTGTGAAATGCGCTCCGTTCATTCGGAACTGTAACAGGCGCTAATAATAACAATTTGCTACGTTCGTCAAATGTTTTTATATAATTGATAACATCAGAAACTGTATGTTTTTTAACTTCTTTCCCAGAAATAGGAGAGATGGTTTTTCCAATTCGTGCAAAAAGCAGTTTCAAATAATCATAAATCTCCGTCGTTGTTCCAACCGATGAGCGCGGATTGGTGGAGTTTACTTTTTGTTCAATGGCAATTGCAGGCGCAATTCCTTTGATATAATCTACTTTTGGTTTGTGCAAACGTCCCAAAAACTGTCGCGCATACGATGATAAACTTTCTACATATCTACGTTGCCCTTCGGCATATAAGGTATCAAATGCTAAACTTGATTTTCCAGAACCCGAAAGTCCTGTAATCACAACCAATTTATTCCGCGGAATTACCACATCAATATTTTTGAGGTTGTGCAGTTTTGCACCTTTAATGATTATATTTTCTTTTGGATTTACAGTTGAAAGATCTTGTGTCATTGGGAAAAAAATAATTGCAAAGATACTGCTTTTACTATTCGAAATAAAATGAATTGGATGTAAAGAGTGTTTTAAGCATTTTTTGTGTTTTGGTAAGATGTTTTCCTTTATGACTACGATTTTGCCCAATAAATTCAGTCTAAATGTTAAAATATTGGATTTTATTTGCATTTCTTTAACTAATGTTGTTATATTTGGCTTTATTAATAAATCTACAAAACACAACTGCTTATAGTATAAAAATACTTTTTTAAAAATTTAAGACATATTATCATCCTCGATAATTCTCACGAAAAAAAAGTATTGCTATGAAACAGATCCTGCAAGATTCAGTATTGGTATCTAATTACATTAAAGGCGACGAATGCGCATTAGGAACGCTAATCGAACGTCACAAACAACGAATATATAGCTTTATATATTCCAAAATATTAGATAGAGACCTCACAGAAGACATTTTCCAAGACACTTTTATTAAGGTCATTAAGACTTTAAAGAAAGGAAACTATAATGAAGAAGGAAAGTTTTTACCTTGGGTAATGCGTATTTCGCATAACCTTGTTATTGACCACTTTAGAAAGAATAATAGAATGCCTAAGTATGATAATAAAGGTGATTTTAATATTTTCTCTGTGTTGAGTGATACTGATTTGAATGCCGAAAATAGAATTATAAAAACGCAGGTGGAAACTGATGTTCGTCGCTTGGTTGACGAATTGCCAAACGATCAAAAAGAAGTATTGTTAATGCGTATGTATCAAGAATTGAGTTTCAAAGAAATCTCAGAGAAAACTGGCGTTAGCATCAATACTGCTTTGGGAAGAATGCGTTATGCATTGATCAATTTGAGAAAAGTAATCGAGAAACACAACATAGTTTTAACAAACTAACACAATAAATTGTAATTCACTACGTTGTACTTTTAAATATAAAACCAACGCATGGCGAAAAATTACACTACGAGTTCATCTGAAATGAAAATATTGTTCCCTAAAACGGAAACAATTAATTTCTTATTGAACTACTCAAAGGCTTTAAGTGTTATTAATTACAAAAGGATGAAGTTTGAAACGCTTCTCAACTAAACTTTGGAAAAGACTCGTTAGCTGCGAGTCTTTTTATTTTTATAATACGTATCAAGCACCGATTTTCTACCAATAGTTTTGGTAATAATATCGTTGTCCAAATTCCAACCGCGTGCTTGGCAATATTCTCTTCCGTACCATATAATTTGCAAATGTAAATCGTTCCATATTTCCTCTGGAAACAGTCGTTTTGCGTCTTTTTCTGTCTGAACTACATTTTTTCCATTGGTCAAATTCCAACGATACATCAATCTATGAATGTGCGTATCAACAGGAAACGCAGGAATTCCAAATGCTTGACTTATCACAACACTTGCCGTTTTATGTCCGACAGCTGGCAATTCTTCCAAATCTTCTAAATTTTGAGGAACTTTTCCATCATGCTTGTCAATAAGAATGTGTGACAAACCGTAAATCCCTTTCGCTTTCATAGGCGATAAACCTACTGGTTTTATGATTTCTCTGATTTCTTCTACTGAAAGTTTAATCATATCATACGGATTATCCGCTTTTGCAAACAACAAAGGTGTAATCTTATTCACGCGCACATCTGTACTTTGCGCAGACATTAAAACGGCAATTAATAACGTATACGGATCTTTATGATCGAGCGGAACAGGAATCTCAGGATATATTCTTTGAAGCGTATCAATAACAAACTGAACCTTTTCTTGTTTGGTCATTTTTCAGTATTTTTACACAAAAATAAACAATAAAGAACAATTATAACTACACGCTATGAACACATTAAAAATAGGAGATAAAGTACCCGATTTTACCGTAAATGATCAAGATGGAAATGCAGTTTCTTTGTCAGATTTCAGTGGAAAAAAACTCGTGGTTTTCTTTTATCCAAAAGCAAGTACACCAGGTTGTACAGCAGAAGCTTGCAATTTGAGAGACAATTATGCCGAATTACAAAGCAAAGGTTTTGAACTTTTAGGCGTAAGTGCTGATTCCGAAAAAAGACAAACAAATTTTAAGAATAAATACGAATTTCCTTTTCCGCTATTAGCAGATGAAAACAAAGAAGTAATTGAAGCTTTTGGCGTTTGGGGCGAAAAGAAATTTATGGGAAGAACGTATGACGGAATTCACCGTAAAACCTTCTTAGTCAATGAAAAAGGTGTTGTAGAACATGTAATTGATAAAGTAAAAACCAAAGCGCATGCAGCACAGATTTTGGAGTTGATTCAATAATGTGTCAATTTGAAAATGTTCTAATTTGAAGATTTGAAATAGGAATACTTCTCGATACAAAATTTCTTCAAAATTTTACTCGAAGTGACGTTAGTAATAAAAACGTCAGTTCGAGTAATTTTATGTGTAATCGCGAAAGCGAAATAGACAAAAAATTGTATCGAGAACAATTATAACTACAACTAATTTCACTTCAACTTCACAGATTCCAATTCCAATTGAAACGCTTCTTTCTTTTTATTACCAATTAAAAAACCAAGTTCTTCCAAATAATTCGCAGAGAAATTTCCGACAGCTAATTTTCGTCCACGATAACTTGGATATAGAGTATTCAGAGGAATTTCAATAATTTCCCAATCGCCCGAAGTTTCAAATTGTGTAATAAAAGAATGTTTATCATTTTCGTTTTGCTTCACGCGAAATTGATATTTTTTTCCATCACCTTTCAAACGAATCAAAACAGTCGTTTTACCTGAAATAGCTGTATTTCCAATTTCGTAACGAATAGAAGAGAAGCCACCATTATTTTCAAGTTTTACAGTTCCGCTAAAAACCGCATTTCCTTCTTCGTTTAGTTTGAAATTTCCTTGTGACATTCCGCCCATAACACCATCATCAATAACGTACCAATTGGAAAGATTACTTGTTTTAGTAAAATTGATGAGTGTTATAATCATGAGCGTTGTAGTTAGTAATGAAGTTAAAATTAAAAATCGAGTCATAGCTGACTCTTATCGTAAAAATACAAATAAAATAAAGAAAACTCTCCTTGAGAAACTTCTTAGTACTTAAAGATGATATTTATTATTTTTTTGTGATAAATTTCCAATACGTTATTATTAAATTAAAAAATTTTTATTACTTTCCCATAGAATTAAAAGAACCTATTTCGAAACCCCCAAAGTATTACGTAAATAATTAATTCACAATACTATGTGTATGTGATGGTAAATATTAGATATGAAAAAAAAGATATTCTTCTTAAGCTTATTCTTATTAGCAACGTTATTTGTAACGAATGCTCAAGATTTTGACTTCTACCAATTGGGAAATGATATTGATGGCGAAGCAGTTGATGATAAATCGGGTTGGTCTATTGCATTAAGCGCAGATGGAAGTACCGTTATCATCGGATCCATTAGAAATGATGGAAACGGAGATCAATCTGGACACGTTCGGGTATATGAGAAAATAGCAAATGTTTGGACACAAATTGGAGACGATATCGATGGCGATGCAGCTTCTAATTTTCTAGGAGGCGCAGTAGCTATCAGTACTGATGGAAGTGTTATTGCAATTGGAGCATCAGGGAATAATGTAATTGGTCTCAATTCTGGACAAGCAAAAATATTTAAAAACCTAAATGGTACTTGGTCACAAATTGGTGATGATATTTTTGGTGAAGCATTTGGAAATCAATTTGGTGGTGCAATAGGTTTAAGTGGAGATGGAAACATTGTCGCTATTGGAGGTAGTTATCATGATAATAATGGAAATGATTCTGCAGGTCACGTACGCGTGTTTGAAAATTTGAATGGTACATGGACACAAATTGGAAATAGTATTGAAGGAGAAGACGAATTTGATTATTCTGGTAGAAGATTGAGTATGAGTAGTGATGGAAGCATAGTTGCCATTGGAGCGCCATTTAATGATGGAAATGGTAGAAATTCTGGTCATGTACGCGTTTATGAAAATCTGAATGGTATTTGGACAAAGGTTGGTGATGATATTGATGGAAGTGCAATGGATGATAATTCTGGTTGGTCTGTAAGTTTGAGTGCCGATGGTAGTACATTGGCAATTGGAGCACCTTTTAATGATGGAAATGGAGATAGATCCGGGCAAGTGAGAGTATTTAGAAATATAAACGGTATTTGGACGCAATTTGGAGCTGATATTTATGGAGAAGTTACAGGGGATTTATTTGGATACTCAACAAGTTTAA
This sequence comes from Kordia antarctica, assembly GCF_009901525.1. NCBI lineage: Bacteria > Pseudomonadati > Bacteroidota > Flavobacteriia > Flavobacteriales > Flavobacteriaceae > Kordia > Kordia antarctica. The sequence goes on along the minus strand of NZ_CP019288.1, from coordinate 1,156,354 downwards.
ATACCGATGGTACAATTTTAGCAGTATCAGGAATAAATAATGACGGAAATGGTTCTAATTCTGGTTTTGTCCAAATATATAAAAATGAAAATAACACTTGGACGCAAATAGGGACTAATATTCATGGAGAAACCGCAGGTGATAATTCGGGTTATTCCATAAGCTTGAGTGGCGATGCTATTTTTGTCGCTATCTCAGCATTAAATAATGATGGAAATGGTTCAAATTCAGGTCATGTACGTGTATATGAATTTAAACCTACATTAGGTGTGGAGGATATTTCATTAAATAGTGATGATGTAGTTTTTTATCCAAATCCTTCAAAACACAGTATCTTTTTTAATGAAGAAATTCACTTAGAAGAAGTAATCTTGTATAGTTTGGACGGAAAACAATTAGTAACTCAAAATATGCAAAGAGATGCATTTTTGGATATTTCTAATCTTGCCAACGGAACTTACATTCTAAAAATCAAAACAGCCAAAGGTTTAATCACAAAAAAATTAATCAAACAGTAAAACTTTAATTGATTATACTATTGCAATAATATAATGATGTTAAAATCAAAAATTGAACTTTAGATTTTAGTTAACTTTCATGCATAAAAAAAGCTCCTAAAAAAGGAGCTTTTCAATATGTTGAGTCTATTATTTATTTTCGATTAATTCGTTTTGTGGTAAATAGCCAAATAGGTTTTTCTCTTTTATAATTTCCGGAACACCATCGGGCAACATGCTTTCCCAACCTTCTTCATTACTTGCAATCATACTCAATACTTTTCTTGAGAAAATCTGCAAAATATCATTATCAAAGTCAAAAATATCAACCAACTTCCCGTTGTATTTAAAGAATTTATACAATTCTTTCATTCGTGGATGTACTTTTAGGTTGTTACTATTGACCAATTCGCCAGTTTCCTTGCGTTTCATTGGGTACAAGTACACTTTTAAATCTCTATAAAACAGTTTCCCAAATGCTTCCAAAATCCCTCCACTAACATGACGATAGTATTTTTCGTCAAAGATATCAACTAGGTTATTTACGCCCATTGTTAATGCCATTCGTTCAGTAGAATAGTTAGAGAAATACTCTACCAATCGGTAGTATTCTTTAAAGTTGGAAATCATCACGGTTTGACCAAGTGAACCAAGTAATTGCGCTCTGTCCATGAAATCTTGTTCATCAATTTCACCTTCTGCACGAAGATTTGACAGTGTAATTTCAAACAAAACAACGGTTCTATCGACCTCTACTTTATTTTCACGAATAAAAATATCATATGATTTTTGATACATATCCATATTCACTTTGGTCACAGGACGGAAACTTCCGCGAAGTGCCAAAATATTCTTTTTATACAATAATCGAGCTGGAAGAATATTGTTTCCATCTGGTCCAAAAATTACGGCTTCTGTCATTCCGTTTTTCAAGAGTTGTAAACTCATCAATCGGTTATCAACAGTTTCAAATTGTGGTCCAGAAAAATTAATTGTGTCAATCTCAATCTTATCCTTATCAATATGATCGTAAAGATATTTTAATAAATGTTTCGGATTGTTGTATTTATAAAAAGCACCATGAATAAGGTTTACACCCATAGTTCCAAGTGTTTCTTGCTGTAATTTTGCGTCATTTTCGTGAAAACGAACGTGTAGAATAATCTCGTTATATTCTTGCGTTGGATCTGTTTGGTATTTAATTCCCATCCAACCGTGACCTTTGTATTTCTTTGCAAAATCAATCGTTGCGACTGTATTTGCAAAGCAGAAAAACATTTTATCAGGATGTTTTTCACGCGAAATTCGAGCATTTAGCAATTGCATTTCGTGCGTAAGCATCTTCTTCAAACGTGCTTCCGTTACGTATCGATGATCGTTTTCAATACCATAAATAGCATCACTAAAATCTTTGTCATACGCGCTCATTGCTTTTGCAATTGTACCCGAAGCGCCACCAGATCTAAAGAAGTGACGAGAAGTCTCTTGTCCTGCACCAATTTCAGCAAACGTACCGTAAATTTGACTGTTCAAGTTAATTCGTAATGCTTTCGCTTTGATGGAAGGTACATTTTCAATAACCTTATCACCTTTATAGACAATAGCCATGCGTGATTTGAATTTGTTTGTCACAAAAATAAACATTCGTAATTTTTTTGAACTATATATTTGAGGTTTTTTGTTAAATTATAAGTTAAATTTGAATATTGATGGATGAAATGCATACATCTGTATTGAAAACTATCTAATTCTTAACAAATTACCAACAAAAGTCATGAAAGTAACTTTTTTAGGAACAGGTACTTCACAAGGAATTCCTATAATTGGAAGCGATCATCCTGTGTGTTTGAGTGAAGATTCACGCGATAAACGACTGCGTGTTTCTATTCTGATTTCTTGGGAAAATGCTACGTATGTAATAGATTGCGGTCCCGATTTTCGTCAGCAAATGTTGCGCGCTAAGTGTACACAGATTGACGGAATTCTTTTCACTCACGAACATGCCGATCATACCGCAGGATTGGACGATATTCGCCCTTTTTATTTCCGTCAAGGCAATATTCCTTTCTATGCGCACAAACGTGTGTTTGGAGAATTTAAAAAGCGTTTTGATTATATTTTTGCTACGGAAAACAAATATCCTGGCGCGCCTGGCGTTATACTGAATGAAGTACGCAACAATCAGCCATTTGAATTGGATGGCGTAAACGTAACTCCAATTGAAGCGTTGCATTATAATTTACAGGTTTTTGGCTATCGATTTGATGATTTTGTCTATTTAACAGATGTTAAAACGATCGCAAAAGCAGAAAAAGACAAGTTGAAAGGAGTAAAAGTTTTAGTGATCAATGCGTTGCGAATTAAAGAACATATCTCACATTTCTCATTAGCGGAAGCATTGGAATTTATTGAAGAAATTCAACCTGAAAAAGCCTATTTAACACATATTAGTCATTTATTAGGTTTTCATGCAGAAGTTTCAAAAAAGCTACCAAAAAACGTATTTTTGGCGTACGATACATTAACGATTACGATTTAAGACATATTAAAAATATGATTAGAGTTTCGTGGTTTGCCTTTTATGCAGAGTTTTTAGTTCTTTCATTAAAAAAGAACTAAAAACTCCTCATAAAAGTGCCTTTTCTTTTGGTTCATTTTCTTTGGGCAAGCAAAGAAAAGAACACTAAATAAACTTTAAAGTTCGGAATATGAATTTTAGATTTTGTTTTCAATAAAAAATTAAGATTAAAAACAACAGTACAATGACAAAGAAAATTCTAATATACGCACTTATTTTTATGGCATTATTGGCGATGTATCAATATGTAAGTATGAATAAAATGTACGAGCAACAATCGACAAAAATTGAAAATTTACGTAGTCAAATAGGAACTTTAGAGAATGATATAGATGTCTTTAAAGATTCAACAAATTCGCTAATTAATGAAAATCTAGATTTGAGTTATTTCTCGCTGAAAAGTAACGGTGAAGCATTGGCTTATTTTGATGAATACAACTTTGAAGACGTAAACAATTTATCGCAAGTAATTATTGATGCTATTTATGATAAAAATTCCGCTTCTGCGAACAATCCGTTAGTTCCTTTTGATGGAACAGGCGGAAAATTTATGTCTGTCGATAAAGTAAAAGTCATCAATCATAAGTGGGTTTTGTGTAGTTTCACTGATGGTGATTTTTGGGGAGAAGTGATGTTGCGATATGAGTTTGACAAAGACAAAAAACTAACGTTTGAAACATTAAGCGAAGTTTTATATGCTAAATATTAAGATTGATTTTTTTGATTTGAAAATGTATTAATTTGATGATTTGAAGATGTGTTAATTTGAAAATTTATCAATTTGAAAACACACTGAATTTTCAGATTATTCTTTACAACCAAGCTTTGAACGAATAGCAGTTTTGTATGACAAAAATGGCAAGACAAACGAAAATAGTGCTGATTATTGGTAGTTTTATTTTGTTGCTTCTAGCAATCTCATATTATAGAAATGTAAGAAATGATCAGTTAACCGAAAATGCAGTATATACTGTTGGAAAAGTTAGCAAGATTTTTAGAGTATCTGGAGGTGTCAGAACTTCGACATCGTACAAAATAGAATACAAGTATTACTACAAAGGCGATTGGATTGAAAATTCTGGTCCTTTAGAAGCAACAGTTGGAGAAGTCAGAAACGGAAAACCTATTATTGGCGCGTATTATTCGGTAAAATATGATCCGAACGATTTATCATTATCTAAAATATTAATTACAAATCGTCCAATTACACGCGATGTAGCTTTTAAAAGTTATACTAAAATCTATGGCAATATAGAAAGCATCAATCCTACATATCCAGGAGCTGTTCGAGTTAATGTAACGTATCGTTTCAAAGATGAAAATTATAAAGTAGAAACTATTTTAAGTAAAGACAGCTTGCCATGCGGAACTTTAGAAGAGTGCAAAGAAAGTGGACGCATTAAATTATTTGTTTCCAACAACTTCCCATATTTCACCGATTTATTCTACAAAAGTAGTAACAGACAGCATTTGGAGTAAAGATTAAGAATTTGTCAATATTTCAGCATACTTTTCCAATTATCAAATTAACACATTTTCAAATCATCAAATCATCAAATCGACACATCTTCAAATCAAACAATCAAATCCGTTTCTCCAACCAAGCTTTCATTGAATAGAAATTTTGCGGCGCAACACCATGTCCCACAGGAAATTCTTCATACACATGTTTCAAATTGTGCGCTTCCATAAATGGCGTAATCTGGCGAGCTGCGACTATCGGAATAACTTGATCTACATTTCCATGAGAACAATAAAAATCGAGATGCGTATATTCTTTATCATCACTAATTTCGAAGATTCCCTCATTCAAATAACCACTTAAGGCAACTACATTTTTCACTTTTTCTGGATACGTAAATGCAACTGCGTAACTCAAAATGGTACCTTGACTAAATCCTAATAACGTTACATTTTTTCCATCCACAGGATAATTTTCGACAACTTCATCAATAAAATTTCCAATAATATCTCTCGATTCTATAGCTTGTGCATCGTCGCTCACTTTATCAGTTGACGTATATTCAATATCGTACCAAGAATATCCGTAAGGTGCTAAATCTCTTGGCGCACGTGCGGCAACAATAAATAAATTCTCTGGTAATTCTGCTGCAAACGAAAATAAATCCTCTTCATTACTTCCATACCCATGAAATAAAATGATTAATGGTGCTTTTTCAGTTGCAACTTTTGGTGTTTTAATAATATGATGAAGTGAAAGTTTTTTTGTTTGCATGATATATAATAAGGTAATAAATTAAACTGATTTGAACCAATCTTGAAAATAATCGCCCAATAAAGGAATTGGTTTGTGTTCGCCTTGAATGGCGTTTGTGAGTCCGAAAACCCAAAGTACAATGAAAAATACGTAAAATGATCCCGAAATCATCCAACTATTAAAATAGCCAATGAAAAATGAAATCATATAAAATAAAATATTTAATCCTAAAGCTTGGCGAATGTGAAAGCGTGCAAATTCATTCTTTTTATCTACATTCATTGAAAACGCAATCACGAGTCCAATCAATGTGATATATGAAATAATTGCCATTTGTTTTCCTTCTTCGATAGTTTTGAAATTCATAACTACGCTATTTTTTGATGTTTATGAATAATTCCGTACACAGTTCCTTTTAGTTTTTTTCCTAAAAAAGCACTGTTTTTTGATGTACTATGAATGTTTTTTTCAGTAAAAGTATAGTTTCCATCAGGATTAAAAAGTGTCAGATTTGCTGTTTCTCCTTCCGAAATTTTAGAAGTTTCAATACCAAATCGTTCTTTTCCTGAAGTTAACAATTCAACTGTTTTTTCTGTATCAAAAACCGTTTGCAAGGCACCAAAAGCGGTTTCCAGACCAATAGTTCCGTACATTGCGTTGTCAAACTCAATGTTCTTATTCTCTACATCAATCGGATTATGATCGCTGGTTACCAAATCAATTGTTCCGTCTTTTAAACCTTCCAACAACGCTTTGCAATCTTTCTGCGTTCGTAATGGCGGTAATACTTTATAATTGGTGTCAAACTCTGCTAATTCGTCATCCGTCAATATTAAATTATGAATGGCAACCGAACAACTTACGTTCAATCCTTTTTGTTTTGCTTCGCGAATTAACTGTACAGATTTCGCTGTAGAAATGGTTGGAATGTGTAATTTTCCGTTTGTATATTCCAACAAAAACAAATCTCTTGCAACCTGTAATTCTTCCGCCAAAGCGGGAATTCCTTTCAAGCCCAAACGCGTACTATTGTGTTCTTCATTGACAATTCCTTTTCCAGAAATTTTTTCTTCTTGTGGAAATGATAACACCAAACCGTCAAAATTATCGGCGTATAATAAGGCAATCTTTAACAAATTTGGATTTTTAATTGCTTTCTGATAATCGCCAAACGCAATTGCGCCAGCATTTTTCATATCAAACATTTCGGCTAAATCGACACTTTCACTTTTCGTAGTCAATGCGCCAATCGGGTAGAGGTCAACCGCATTTCCGAGCGCGTTACTTTTTAAAAATGCAATATCAGCTTTCGTGTCTGCAATTGGATTTGCGTTCGGATTCACGGCAATTGCGGTAAATCCACTCTTTGCAGCCGTTTTCAAACCGTTTTCAATCGTTTCACGTTCTTCAAATCCAGGTTCGCCCAAACTTACGCTGCTGTCAAACCAACCTTGTGAAACGTGCAGGTTTTCGAGCGAAATAATGTCGTATTTGTGTGGATTATCTACGGAAGTGGCAATCTGTGTAATAACTCCGTTTTCTATCAAAATATCGTTTGTAGAGCCATGAAATTTGCTCGTAACATCAATAATAGTAGCGGATTTTATGATGAGGTTCATTTGACGAATTTTAGAATCAAAATTTCAATACATAAAAATAATAGTGCAAAAATAACAAACCATTTCCAAAGCGAAGCAACGGACTGTTCTTTTTTTAAATCTTCAAAGAATTGTGAAACCGCTGTGTGCGTATTATTTGGATATGACAATGCCATATCATGATATTGCAAAGAACTTTCTGTTCGATCAAAATTATAGCTAATTTGCTGTAATTCAGCAGTTTGATTTTTGATAGAATAAATTCCTGCGGTATTCGGAAACTCGTCTGTCGTTAACCGAACTTTATTATTTGCCGTTTGTTGCAACGGAATAAATTCTTCATCTGCTTTCACGATCGTTAACACAGCATCTTGCCCAAGCGACGTTTGCACATCAAAGGTATTTTCTTTTCCGAGCGTGTAATATAAATTCGTTAATCGCAGACTATTTTTACCAATATTGTATAAAATTGGAACAATTAATGGCGTGTTTTTAAAGTTTGAATTTTTGTTGTTAATCGCTCCTGTAAATACATACGTTTCGTTCTTTTCGAGTAAAAATGGCAGGTTATTTTCTAATTTTAAAATTGCCGCACTTCCGTTGATTTCGAAATAATGATTTACTTTCGGATATTGAAAATTGGTTACTTTTTTTTCGAATACATTCGTGAAAAGCGGATGCGAAAAATTGATATTGGTAATTTTCTTTTCGGTTACATTTGAAACTTCTTTGAAACGACCAAAATTATTTGCTTGAAGCAATTCGTTATAACTTGCTAAATTACTTTCCTTTGCAGGAATAATCACCAATGAACCGCCGTTTTGTTTGAAACTTCTCAGTGCTGTCAACAACGGATTCGGAATGGTTTTGAGTTCATTCAGCACAATTAATTGTTGCGTAGAAATTGCGTTGTAATTCAGTTGATTTACGTTTGAAGAAACCAAATTGAATTCGTCATCTGTATACAATTTCTTTAAAAATTCATCATCCGCTTCGTTAATCGCTAACACGTTTATTTTTTGTGGTGCATTGATATTGAAAAACAAATTGTTATCAAATTGCAACGAAGTATCTTCAATCTGAATACTTCCTTGAATCACTTTGTTGGAAGGAATTGAAAATGTCACTTCAGCTTTGTTTTGTGTATCTACATTCACAGACGATTTCGCAATTAAACTTCCGCCATCATATAAGGAAACAGGCAAATCTTGCACAGGAACTCCAGAATTTTTCAGCACAACTGCAATCGTAACCGAATTTGCATCTTGTTCATAAATATATAAACTGTCCAACGCAATATTATTAGCATTTGCAGGCTTTAGCTGAATATAATTTGTCGTAAATGTACTATCGTTTTGAATTGACAGTTGTTCGTTTTGTTGAAAATCGGAGATTAAAATTAAGTTTTTAACCGAATTTTGTTGTTTTGAAAATAACTTTCTTCCTTTTAAAATTACGGACGGAATTGCTTCTTGTTGATGTGAATATTCGAGTTGCAACAATTCATTTCGAATGCTTTTAATCGTTGTATTTTTATACGTTTCGGTATTTGTGAAGATAGAAACTTGCTCATCTTCGGGAACTGTATTTAGCAATTCTTGTACTGCACGTTTTAGTAAATCACCTTTTTCACCTTTCGTTTGCATGCTAAACGAATTGTCTAAATAAATGACGGTTTCTTTCTCGGTTTTTACAATATCACGATTCGCAAAATACGGTTGCGCAAAGGCAAAAACGAGCGCGGCAAGTGCTAACAATCGCGTGCAAAGAATCAACCATTTTTTTAATTGCGAGCTTTTTCGTGTCTGGAGAATTACGTTTTTCAGAAACTTTACGTTTGTAAACGGTATTTTTTCAAACCTACGTAATTGAAATAAGTGAACAATAATAGGAATGAGTAGTAATAATAGCGCGTAAAGTACTTCTGGGTATTTGAATTGCATTCCTAAAATTAACGTTTGTCAAATATAAAAGTTTAATTCTGTTTTACCATATAGTTGTGTGGAAAAAGAAGTTTATAAGTTTGAAAGAGTTTATGAGTTTATGGGTTGATGAGTTTTTGAGTCTACAAATGCTAGCGCGAGTTTTGCAACTCGTGCCGTTACTGAGTTTGAAATTTAGATTTTGCCACGAATTCACTAATTTTTAGTTTGGTTGTTGGTATAAGTTTTGGAACTTTGTGCTAGCGTTGGGCTTTTACTTCTTTAAAGATACATTCCTTTTGAATCATAAACATCACTTATTCGTTCAATAAATCTATTTTCAAAACCATTCCAACGTCCAAATGAAATAACATAAAAAACTAATTTAATTGGCAATAAAATTATTATAGAAACAAGTAAAATAAATAAAATAACAGGTGTTTTCCAAATAATATTCATAACAAATCCTCCCAAACCATTTATTAAAGAACCTAAACATCCTATTGGACCAGACAAACAGCCACTAAATTCTTTAACTAACATCTCTGCTCCTTTACGATTTCTTTCATCTCGTCTTCTTTCGTAATCTTCGAAAAACCCCATAATTATTTTTTTAAATAAATACTACTGTTTCACAAGGCACTTGAACTTTCGCTCTTGTTGTTCCTTTTACCATTACCTTTGCACTTCCACGACTTTCGTGAGAGATTATTGCAACTCCGTGTCTATCCGTATAAACATTCTGTGTTACACCTCCTGACATTATTCCACCAATACTTAATGCTACTTTTACACCTTGTGCTTTTGAGCCGCTACTATATTGAACTATTACTTTTGTATAATACATAACTTAATTTTTAATATTGAACAAAATGTGGACAATATTCATTTTGCGACCTATTAGGACCGATATATTCTTTTAATTTTTTACACCAAATCGCACGACCTTCATAACGTTCAGGATTATTTGGATTATCGTGACTTAATCTATTGTTCTGGTCTTCATATTTACACTTAACACATTTTGTTTTACAACTCATAGTTTTATCTTTAAATTCTTGAATAGAACCGAGTGTTCGTCCAATTGCCCATAACGTACATATATACAGAACTATTATTCAAAAGATTCTATTATTTTGTCTAAATATAAGATATACATACACACGCACAATGAGGTTTCCCGTAATCCAATAGAAAAAACCTTTAAACCAATAAAAACATCAACCCAAAAAAACACGCACAATCATTAATTTTTCAATTCTTCAATCTTTGAATTCCCTAAGTAAAAACCACTGAATCGCCATAATTGTCTTTGCATCTTCAAATTCGTTTGCTTTGTACATTGCTATTACTTGTTTTGTAGTGAGTTTTACAAGCTGAATATCTTCTTGTTCGCTTTCCAATCCGCCGCCTTTTTCAGTTTTATGTGTGGAATTGACTTCAGCAAAGTATAAAAATGTTTTTTCCGAGCAACCGCCAGGCGACACATACGACGAACTAATTAACGTCACCGAATCCAATTCATAGCCGATTTCTTCTTTCACTTCTTCTCGAACTCTGAATTCAGGATCATCATTTTCTTTCATGGAACCTGCGGGAATTTCAAGCAGCCAACCATCTGTACTTTGAATCGTTGGATATCTGAATTGCTTTGTAAACAGGAAAGAATCTGTATCTTTTTCATAGACTAAAATCGCAACGGAATTTCCTCTTTCAAAACACAAACGATCCGCAGTAAGAGAATTTCCATTAAAAGCATCATACGTTATTTTTCCTTTCTTAATCTTGAAAAAGTCATCAAAAACGGTTTTTTCTTCTAGTATTTTATAATTCATCGGAAACAATTTTTAGTGAAAATAATATACTTCATAAAAGTACTCAAACATTCGTTGCAAACAATACGATTTCCCGTAATCGGCTTATAAACTTTTAAACACATAAACTCATAAACCCAAATAAGCCATAATTCAAAAAAGTATTACCTATTTTTGCACGAAATCAACGTTGCTATGAATGTTACAATCGAGCCAAATAAACCAACACCAGTTGTTCCTGAAAAAGAAATAGCGTTGTATTATCGTGGAATTGATATAAAACAGACGATTAAAGTTTTGGAAGCTGGAAAGTATGTTTTGGTAACTGAATTCTATTCAAACGGACTCGAATTATTGAAAGAAATCCATTCATATCTACAAAAAAAATTACCGAACAAAACGTTTTTAGAACAACGAAAGTATAGAGATACCTATCATAAACTTTCAAACTTAATTTTACTAGAAATTGTAGATCATAAGTTGGAAGTTAAAAAGTCGCCCGAAATTGGTTGGTTGGAAAAGTTATATCCAGAAAATGAACATTTCTTTTTATCATTTTCACAAATTCAAGGATTGAATAGTGCTTGGCAATGGTACAAAAAAGGAATTGTAATTCCTGTATTGCGAAACAAATTACATCCGTATTATGGCGTATATTTTCCAACGCGATTTGAACATTTAGAACTTTTTGACAATTGGTTGAAACGTTACAAAGGCGACAAAAAAACCGCAATTGATGTTGGAATTGGAAGCGGAATTCTTGCATTTCAACTCGTAAAACATGGTTTTCAAAAAGTATTTGGAACGGACACGAATCCGAATGCGATTATTGGTTTGAAAGAATTTATGGGAGAAACCAAACTTTCTCGAAAAATTGAACTTGATTTTGGACATCTTTTTGGAAAATGGACTAAACCGTCAGAACTCATTGTGTTCAATCCGCCGTGGTTGCCAATAACACAGGAAATGAATCGACTTGATGAAGCCATCTATTATCCTAAAACCTTGTTTCCAGATTTCTTTAAAGAAGCAAAAAAAAGACTCTTGCCTGATGGAAAATTAGTAGTGCTATTTTCAAATTTAGGACAGCTTATAAATTCAAAAAATGAACATCCAATAGAAATAGAACTTGCCGAAGGTGGACGATTTCAATTGGAACGCTGTTTCAAAAAATCTGTCAAAGCAGCTTCAAAAAACACAAAACGCGATCAACATTGGCGTTCTGAAGAAGCTGTTGAACTTTGGGTTTTGACACATCTATAAACTAAAAAAAAGACTGTATGAAAAGGTAAAAACAACGTCATTACGAGAAATTTTTCATTTCGAAGTAATCTGTAAGTCAATAACTTAAATTTGACAGATTGCTTCATTTCGATTCAACTGAATGTAAAACATTTCATTCGCAATGACTGCTTTTCAGACAGCCTTTTTTTATAAAAATTATTAGAAAGCAGCTTATCTTTTAGCTTTCTTCTCTCTCTTTTCTTGCTTTTTCTCTTTCGCCGTTTTTAACGGTTCTTTTTTTGTACTCTTCTGTGCGTCCTTACTTTTAGCCATAATATTATCTTTTTAGCGTTATTTTATAAATTGTCAAATCACAAAATAGCATTAATATTTGATTTACCAAATATAAATTGTAGTTATGATGTAGTAAAATAAGATTCTCACCATGAAGTTGATTTTTTAAACTTAAACAAACAAACAAATAAACTTTTAAACTCATCAACTAATAAACTCACCAAAAAACCACGTAAAACCACGCTAGTATAAAACGGTCACGAATCATATCTTTAAGCAATCAAAAAAATCAACCTCATGGCAAACACAACTCCAAAATTTAGAATCTATCCATCTATCGGAATTGCGCGACTCGGAAATGGTCCTGCAGAAAAAGATCAAGTGATATTCAGTCCCGAAATTCCTTGGGAAAACCTGTATAAAACAGATCAAGAATATTTAACGAAAGATGGACGTTTAAAAAAGCAAGCACAACGTTTTTACATTTATGAATGTGACGACAACGGAAATCCAACAAAACAAATAAATACGTCTGATTTTGACATAGAATGGTCAGTAGAAGTTGCGAATAAGAAACCGTTTTGGTATGATTTCAATAATAGTTTAGACTTATCTGTCATGGCAGACAATCAAAACTTATCGCCAAATTTCGTGAAAGATAAACTCGCGCCAGGCATTAATGCAGAACGCAGAAATCCAAACGTATTAAATCAAGGATTACGCGTGGAAGATGGTTATGATTATCGAAAAGATTTGGTAAATCATCCCGGAATTGTAAGTGTAGATGAAGCTTCCAAACGAAAAGAAATTAAAGGAGAATTTCCTTCTTCTAGAATGTCTAAAAGTAATTTTAGTATGTTGGCAAAACGCATGAATGTCGATTCGAAACAAGTCAATTTAGGAACGGTGGAATACGATGATGACGGAACACTTATATTTTACGGAGCAGACGGAATTTCTGCTGCGTTGAATCCTTCAGACTTAAATACAGATTTTGCTGACAACTCCAATTGGTATGATGATATTTGTGACGGAAGAGTTACGGCTAGCATCCGCAAAAAATCTTCTGGAGAAAAATATGAATTAAATGACGCAACTTCTGCGGCTTGGGTTGCTTCAGCTCCGCCAGATTATGCGCCACAAATTCAGCCACTTTCAACGATGTTCGATTTAATTACTGGAGCGGCAAACGAACATCATGCTTCAGAATTGGCAACCGTTTTTCCAATGATGTATCGTTTATACAGAATGCAATGGGTGAATTTGGGTGATTTCTTAGCACCATCTTTTAAAGAAACTATTGACGAATTAATTGCGGCGGACAAGTTCAAATACATGTACACAAAAGAACCAAAAGCAGAAGCAGATGCAGTTCGGGAGAAAATTTTCAACATGTTTCGTGATCCAGCATATAATATGGCGAACGAACCAATTATTCCGAGTAAAAACACTACGGATTTAGTGAATCGCGGAAGCGGAACAGACGAATTAAAATTACCATATTATCCAGGTGATGCGATTGATTATCCAGGAAGTCCAGCACAATGGTTTGCGATTCCACCGATGATTTACGATCAATTAAAAAAATGGCGTGATGGTGATTTTTTCACACCAGAAAGTTTCAACTTTAAAAACATTGATGAAATGGGCGAGTTTTATCAGGAACAATTTTTAGTTTCTGCGAAAGATGAAGCTCGGAAACCATTATTGATGACGCGTGCTGTGTTAGAAACTTTATACGGCGGTGGATTTCATCCAGGTGTAGAATTGACTTGGCCAATGCGACATGATGAAATGTATTCAGAAAACTCAGAAACCTTTAAATATATTGTAGACAATCAAAAATATAGAATTGGCGCGTACGGATTACGAGAAGTTCGATTGAATTTAGCAACAAAAGAAGAACAAGAAGATATCTTTTATAATGATTTCGGATTTTCCATGAATGCAGAAGATGTTCGAAAATCAATGGACGGACGAAGTAAAGAAAGTTGGTTATGGAAAGCTACGCCGGGCGATTTAACGAAATGGATGGGAATTCCGTGGCAATCAGATGCAGGAAGTTGCCAAGCAGTTTATGTGGAAAAACAATATCCAATTCCGTCGTGGTGGGCAGCAAATTTACCTGTACATGTGTTGCCTATGGATAGTTATAAAAAATTGTTAGATCCAACAATTTTAGACGATACAAAACGAAATATTTACGCCAACCGAATGGATTGGTTACACACTGCAAGTACTGGATTTATTGGCTATCATGCAGAAGGTGGTTATATGAATGGATTGATAAATATGGTGTATCAATGGAAAGATATTGGCGTTGTCACGGGAAGAAAATTAGATTTGGATATTGATGGAATTCCAAATATCGTTTATGTGGCGTATGATGCGAAGGATAATTAGTTTTTTTAGTTATGAGTTATGAGTTATGAGTTATGAGTTGTCGGTTATGGGTTTTCGTTGAAATACCAAACGTCACTTCGAGTGGAATTCTGAAAGAATTCTGTATCGAGAAGTATTCAATATGCATAGATGGTTTCATATAACTGAAAACTGAAAACGGGCAACTGAAAACTGAAAAAATGTGAAAAAAGAAGTAATCATTATTGGAAATGGCATTGCAGGCGTAACGCTTGCAGTGCTTTTACAACGTAAAAATATTCCGTTTGTTTTATTATATCGGGAAGAAGAAAAACTGCCTTTTGCGTTGGGCGAAACGCTTCCGCCATCAGCAATGTCTTTATTGAATGAATTGGAATTATTGTCTTTGTTTGAAGAAAATGCGTATCGAAAAACCTACGGATATCATTCTATGTGGGGAAGTTCGCGAGTGACAGATATGAACTTTTATCATCAAAATCCGTATAAAAATGGTTTGAAAATTAATAAGCATCAAACCTTAGAAAAATTACGTGAAACTATAAAAGATAACATGGTTTCCTATCGTAAAGGTTTTGAAATCATTCATGAGGAACACGGAAATACGGTGGTTTTGGCAAAAAATGAAGGTGTTAAAATTATTCAAGGAAAAATTCTAATTGATGCCACAGGAAGAAACAGAGCAGTTTTGCAAAAGTTGAAAATTGAAAGTGTAATTCATGACGAATTGGTTGCAGTAAGTTGTCATATTCCAAAAATAAAACATCCAAAACTCACGCATGAAGTCTATGTAGAAAGTTTTAAAGATGGTTGGGGAATTGTTTCTGCGTTGAGCGAAACTGAAAATATTTGCACGATTTTCACCAATAAAGGAAATGAAATTTTAGCCAAACTTAAAGATATTTCGCAATGGAAATCAACATTGGCTGAAACGGTTTATTTAAAAGATTTCTTAACAGAAAACACAGAAGCTAAAATAAAAGGTGGAAATGCAAATTCCTCTGTAGCAAATCAACTTGCAGGTACTAATTGGCTTGCACTTGGCGATGCCGCAATGTCTTTTGATCCATTATCTTCCCACGGAATTACCAATGCAATGTACACTTCGGCGAAAGCCTTAGAAGCGATTGAGAAGAAATTAAATTTTGCAGATGTAGAAGCATTTCCCGAATATGATTCCACTATGAAAATTATCTTTCAACAGTATTTACAATCTAAAAATCGGTTGTATCAACAGGAGATTCGTTGGAAAGATGTGGAGTTTTGGGAGCGGTTTTTTTAATCAATTATCTTCTATCCTTAATAAATCCCTGACCTTTACAGCGACCACAGTTTTTTCTACTTTCTAAATCATTATCACATGTTGGGCATGTAATTGTACGTTCTATGTCTTTGTGCGGACCTTTTTCTATTGAATTTTCCATAATTTTATATTTTGAGGTTAATTATAATTGTTCATTGATAAGTTGATTGATTATGTTAATAATATTATTTGCAGCTAGATTATTTAAAACTTGATGATTTAGGTTTGGACTCACAAAACTGCTAATCCATACTGTGTGGAAATCATATTCGTCCGCAATTTCATCTACTTTCCAGACTGTCGTATCTCTAGTTCTAGAGGCACAAATAATTATATCACAATTTCCCAACTTTGGATTTAATTTTTCATCAGCTAATTGTCCTAGTGTATTATACTTGAAAATTCTACTCTTTGGATCACCTTGACTTTCAAATCCAATTCTGATAGTTCCGATTTGTATGGTCAAAAGAATATCGTTTGTGAAATCATGTTGAATATGAACTTTGGCATTTGGGTTTTGATCAATTAATAATTGAGCAGTTCTTTTTATGGTGTCAGATTTACCTTTACCGCTTGTTCCGTATATTGCAATTATTGTTTTATTCATTTCTGTGTTTTAATTTCTTTAAAGATAAATTATACTAAAACTTTTACCTTACGGTTTTCCACATTCTGACAAAAAAAATAATTTTGCATAAACACTTAATCATTCACAGTTAGCAAAGTCGAAGTGAATAAACAAACAAACGAATCAACAAACAAACAAATGAACAAACAAACAAACCAACAGACAAACAAACCACATTTCACAAAAATTGAATAACTTCGCAGCATGATTAAAGAAATTCAGCTACGCGTTGCGATTGATGAGGAAACGCAAGACGATATTGTATTGCAAAAAGCAATGAAACAATTGCAGGTTTCTAAAGAAGAAATCAGCGGAATCAAAGTCTTACGAAAGTCTATTGATGCACGTAAACCGTTAATTATCTTCAATTATAAAGTAGCTGTTTATATCAATGAATCACTTCCAGAAGCGAGCGAATATCAGTTTGAATACAAAGATGTTTCCAACGCAAAAGAAATTCATATCATAGGTTTTGGTCCTGCGGGAATGTATGCAGCATTGCGTTGTGTAGAATTGGGTTTCAAGCCAATTGTACTCGAACGCGGAAAAGACGTAAAAGAACGTCGGCGTGATTTGCGAGCGATCAATCAAGAACATTTTGTCAATGAAGATTCTAATTATTGCTTTGGCGAAGGCGGCGCAGGAACCTATTCTGATGGAAAACTCTATACGCGAAGCCTAAAACGTGGCGATGTCCGTAGAATCTTCGAAAACTTAGTCTATCATGGCGCAACCGATCAAATATTAGTCGATGCACATCCACATATTGGAACGAATAAACTACCTCAAGTTGTAAAAAATATTCGGGAAACCATTCTAAAATTCGGTGGAGAAATTCACTTTGAAACGCGCGTCACGGATTTCATCATCAAAGAAAATAAAATACAAGCGATTCAATTGAAAGATGGTCGTGAACTAACTGCAAATCGTGTCATTCTTGCCACAGGACATTCTGCCAGAGATATTTACGAATTATTACACAAACACGAAATTGCACTCAAAGCAAAATCGTTTGCAATGGGCGTTCGTGTTGAACATCCACAAGAAATAATAGATAATATTCAATACCATTGTACGGGCGAGCGCAACGAATTATTGCCAGCGGCGGCGTATAGTTTGGTGCATCAAGTAGGCGATAGAGGCGTATATTCGTTTTGCATGTGTCCTGGCGGATTTATTGTGCCAGCCGCAACCGCAAATGGCGAAATTGTCGTCAATGGAATGTCGCCATCAAAGCGAAATAATAAATTTGCAAACTCTGGAATTGTAGTGGAAATCAACGCAGATGTCGATTTATATAAATATGAAAAATTCGGCGTTTTAAAAGGATTGGAGTTTCAAAAAGATTTGGAACGTTTGGCATTTACGGCTGGCGGAAGAAGTCAGGTAGCACCAGCACAGCGTTTAACAGATTTTGTAGAAGGAAAATTATCTACGGATTTGAATGCTACGTCGTATCAACCTGGATTAAATTCGGCTCCTTTGCATTCACTTTTGCCAAAATCAATTGGTGGACGTTTGCGAAAAGGATTTGCCGCATTTGGTCAGAAAATGAATGGTTATTACACCGATCAGGCAAATGTTATTGGTGTGGAATCGCGTACATCTTCGCCTGTAAACATTCCTAGAAAAGAAAATTTAGAGCATCCAGAAGTGGAAGGATTATTTCCGTGTGGAGAAGGCGGCGGTTATGCTGGCGGAATCGTTTCTGCTGCAATGGACGGCGAACGTTGTGCGGAAGCGGCAATTGTTGGCATGTAATTTGAGTAGCATCAATAGTATTTAAAACATACATAAAACATTTTTCACAAAATCATCAATAATTAATCCATAAAAAAATAATTAGTCTATTTTAAAATATTGAATTATATTGTTGACGTTAAACTTATTAAAATCCCGATTATGAAAATTCTAAAAAAACTATCATTTGCCCTTCTAACCTTGATGCTATTATTTTCTTTTACAGCTCCCGACGGAGAACACGTTGGTAAATGGAAAGGAAAAGACAAAGGCGATATTGGTTTTTTAACCTTAAGTAGTGATGGATATGCTACGTTTGAATTCAATGGACAAACCATGGGAGGAAAGTCGTACGATCACCAAGGAACAAAAGCCGCGATGAAGTATACTGTAAATGATGGAACGTCGCCAACATCTATTGATTTTATTATTCTTGATTTAGAAGAAGATACTGAATTGGGTCGTTTAAAAGGTATCATTAATATGAAAACCAGTAATGAAATGGAAATGGCGATTTCATTTGGTGGCGGAGCCGGAAGACCCACTGATTTCTCGAATGATGCGATTGTGTTTAATCGTATGAAATAGACAAAATATTAAATTATATATGTGAAATCCTCGTCAATTGATGAGGATTTTTTTTGATATTTAATGAAGCTGGAGTTTTATTGTGGCAATTTTGTTTATCGATAAACAGATTGCTTCAGTCATACTTCCTTCGCAATGACGTTTCAAAGAATTTTAAACAATCCAAACACCCAACAATCTAAGAAGTCTAGCTTAAAATTTCTCAAAAACGCCCAATCCAAAGAGTGCAAAATCATACTTTACAGGATCATTCGGATCTAGTTTTCGCAAAGCAGTATCAAGCTCTAACAATGCTTTTCCATCGTTTTGTTTGCGTTTTAAAATGCCTAATTTTCGTGCTACATTTCCAGAATGCACATCTAGCGGACATGATAGTTGTGATGGAGAAAGTGTTTTCCAAATACCAAAATCTACACCTGTATTGTCGTTGCGAACCATCCAACGAAGAAACATATTAATACGTTTGGCAGCACTTCCTTTGTTTGGATCAGACACATGTTTACGGGTTCTTTCAGGATGCGGAATGCTAAAAAAAATTTCTTTAAATTGTGAAATCGTGTTTTGCATACGTGCTTCGTTGGTTGTTGTAAAAACAGCTTCCAATCCGCCATGATTTTCGTAAATATTCTTTAAAGCTTTTATGAAGAATTTAAAATCAGTACCGTTAAACGTTCGATGCACAAATGATTCCAACGATTCTAAATCTTCTTCTGTGTGATTCATGACAAAATCGTACGGCGTATTTCCTAACAATTTCATCATTCGTTTTGCATTTCTATTAATCATCGTCCGATTTCCCCAAGCAATCGTAGCCGTTAAAAAAGCAGCAATTTCAATGTCTTCTTTTTGTTGAAATTGATACGGAATTTGAATCGGATCGCTTTCTACAAATTTTGGTTGATTGTACTCAATCACTTTTTCGTCAAGAAAGGCTTTTAGTTCAGTTAATTTCATAGCATGTGGAAGTCTTTCGCAAAATAATTATTATTTTAGTGTTTAGTTATCGTAGCCTTCGAGTGTCTCAAGCTACTTCTAACACTTCGAAAAGTTGAGCGTACTTTATTTTTAAATGAAATCTGGAGTTTCAGAGTAGTTCCCAATACAAAATTCTATCGAATTTTACTCGAACTGACGTTTTGAGAGTTTTCAATCTTTTAATTTTCAATTCTTCAATTCCTTTAAGAAACAATATTCCCATCGCGCATTTCAATCTTCCGATCTGCCATATCGGCAAGTTCTTTATTGTGTGTAACGATGACGAAGGTTTGTCCAAATTCTTCCCGAAGTTTAAAAAACAAATTATGTAAATTATCTGCCGATTCCGAATCTAAATTTCCACTTGGTTCATCAGCAAAAATAATGGCAGGTTTGTTCATCAATGCTCTTGCAACGGCAACACGTTGTTGTTCGCCACCAGAAAGTTCGTTGGGTTTGTGATTGTACCGACTCGATAATCCCAAGAAATCCAACAATTCTTTGGCTCTTTTTTCTGCTTCTACTTTGCTAGTATTGTTGATTAATGCCGGAATGCATACATTTTCAATTGCGTTAAATTCTGGAAGTAATTGATGAAACTGAAAGATGAATCCGATATGTTGGTTTCGAAACTTAGCTAATTCTTTTTCAGAAAGCGTTTCGGTTTTTATAGTATTGATTATGAGTGAACTATCTGTTTTTGGCGACATTTGATCTAACGTACCTAATATTTGAAGTAAGGTTGTTTTTCCCGCGCCAGAAGCACCAATAATAGAAACAATCTCTCCTTTTTTGATCTCTAAATTAATGCCTTTTAGCACTTCTAAATCGCCGTAATATTTATGAATGTTTTTCGCTATAATCATGGAATATCTATAAAAAGTCGAATTTACTACATAAAGCTGTGACGCACAATTATGAATTGATATTGTTTTTCTTTTTATTTCTCAACAACTGTTTTACATCATTATAATCAATAAAATACTGCAATCGCAATGAGAATGTATGTTGAATTGGTTGTTCCAATAAAGTACTTAATGCAGAAAAATATTCTTGCTCTGAAGCATTATCCGAATTAAATAATTGATTGCGATACAAAGCTGTCAAGAAACTTCCCGGCGCAAATTGCCAAGAATAACTCAAATCTAAATTCCACGTGCTAAAGTTGATATTTGGATTGTTCTCTAAATCGCCAACTTCATAACCTGTAGATCGATCTAAACGTCCGTTTTCTTTCAAGGTAAATAAATCGTTTTCATACGTTACCGTTGACCAATAATTTCTAAAAGTCAAACCAAGTGAATGGAAAGGATTAAAGTTATAATTCACATTCATGCGATTGATCAATGTTTTGCGATCACGCTGACCAAAAATAATGTCATTGCCAACCGTAGTTGCATATCCGCGATTTTTGTATGACATATCGCCACTAAACGAATATGAAATAATAAACTTATCGTTTACCTGAATTCTTGGACCAATATTAAACCAAAAATCATTGGAATCTCTTCCTTTTTCAAAGAATGTAGCACCGCCAATATTTGCATCAATCGCAAACGTATTATTGTAATTAGTAGAAACCCGAACATTGGCATTTATTCTATCTTCATAAATGAAAAAACGACCATCTTGTCGCGGTTCAAAGTAATCAAATTGCTTTCCAAATTGATAATTTACGTTTGCTCCAAAATTGTGCAATGTTTTTGTTTGTGCATCAAAATTGATTCCGCCATTTCCGCCTGTATACGTATTCGGATTTGCCAAACGTCTATAATTTACGTAGGTTCCGATGTAATAATTATTTAATTTTTCTGTTGGTTTGAAGATTCTATACGATGCATCAATTCCGAAATTGTTAAAGTTGTTTCTAAACTGTAACCCTAAATCGTTAATGTTGTATTTATCGTCAGCATAACTGTGATCAAAACTATATCTATAATTTCCGTGTACTTTTCTTGCCACGAAAAATGAACTAAATCCAGTAGTTGTGCCGTCTAAATCATTCACATTACTCATCTTAATTTGACCTTCAACATTGTACGTATTTCTTTTATTTGTAAGATCTGCCAAAACACCAGTAACATTTGCGTCTCTAAAAGAACCTTCACGCGTTACGTTCGTGTTTATTAAACTCACAGATGAGTTTCCATTAAATTGTTGATCTAACACAATAATATTATAATTCGCCAACGGTTCTACAACTTGATCTCTGAATTCGCCCGTTTCTGTATCACGAATTGAAGCATTTGTTTTTTCGGTAACAGCATTAAAAACACCAATTCCGAGTCCTTTTTTCGTACGGCCAGAAACTTTTGCGGCATTAATTACTTTGACCGTTTTTGGGCGTTTTATAATTTCTTCCGTATCGGAAAGTTCAATATTGCCACTTGGTCTGCTACCAACTCTTCGTGAAAAGAATAAATTTCCTTTGTTGAATAAATCTACGCCTTCGGTAAAAAACTGTCGTTGCTCCGAGAATGTTTGTTCAAAAGGTCCTAAATTCAATACTAGATTGTCGAATCCAGCTTGACTGAAATCAGGAATTAACGTCATATCGAGCGTGAAATTTTCCGTAATTCCATACTTAACATCCAATCCAACATTAAAATCGCTTTCTGTTTGTCCGTCAAAAGAACTTGTAAGTCCAGACATAAACGGATAAAAACTCAAACGTGTTGGCGGCTCTATATTTTTAAGTCCTGTCAACTCACCATGATACAAACCAACATTCCCTTTGCTAATATCAAGAGGATTCCATGTATATTGTGAACGATCTCTTCTAAAATGTCTGTGAAATTGAATTCCCCAAGTTTGTACTTCTCTGTTCGAAAAACGAAGTGCTCTGTACGGAATTTTCATTTCCACAGACCAACCATCATCATTTATTTTTACAGCGCTATCCCAAACGGCATTCCAACCAAAATCTTCTCCATTACTCGGGTTTGCTACGGCATCGGCTTGTGTTCCAGAACTGAATACGAAAAATTCTGTATCATTCTGTGCATCATTATTTGGGTTTAAAATCAATCCGAAAAAATCTGATTGCCCAAAATTATCTCTACTTGTAAATTGGCGCATTATCTTTTCAGGATCGTCATATAGATACGCAGCAATGTAAATGGCAGTATCGTCGTACGTCATTTTAACGACGGTTTTATTTTCTTCGGTGTCGGGAACACCTACATTTGGTCTAAATTGGGTAAATCCGGTTGCTTCTTTGGCAGTTTTCCAGACGGCATCGTCTAAAATCCCGTCTATTTTGGGCGCTTCCGTAGTTCGTGCAATGGCTAATTGTTTTTTATTTTGCGCATGAGTGATGAAGCTCAATAGCAATATAAAACTGAAAGTTAGTTTAATTCGCATGTGTCGTTTTTTGATGATGTTTACTAGAATAGATTCAATAAAAATGAAACTGTTACAGTAATACGAGCAAAACTAGGATGCTATTGTATATTTTTTCCTAAAAAAAAGTTAAATATTACTTAAAATTTTTAATCGCAACCAAAGTTTTTAACTATTTGCACTTACTTTTTTTGAGTATCTTTAGCAACCAAGAAAATGAAAAAAGAAAACAATGCCATATAGACAACTAGAAGAATATAATATTGAAGTGACCAACGAAGTAAAAGATCGTTATAAGACTATTATTGAGGAACTTGGTGAAAATACGGAGCGTGA
The DNA here is from genome assembly GCF_009901525.1 of Kordia antarctica. NCBI lineage: Bacteria > Pseudomonadati > Bacteroidota > Flavobacteriia > Flavobacteriales > Flavobacteriaceae > Kordia > Kordia antarctica. The sequence goes on along the minus strand of NZ_CP019288.1, from coordinate 1,132,918 downwards.
AGGTTTGGTGAAAACACCAGAACGCGCCGCAAAAGCCATGCAATTTTTAACGCAAGGTTATGACATGGATGCTGCCGAAATTTTAAAAGGAGCCATGTTTGCAGAAGATTACAACGAAATGGTGATTGTAAAGGATATTGAATTGTATTCGTTGTGTGAACACCATATTTTGCCATTTTTTGGAAAAGCACACATTGCGTATATTCCAAATGGACATATTGTTGGATTGAGTAAAATACCACGAATTGTTGATGTTTTTGCGAGAAGATTGCAAGTGCAAGAACGTTTGACGCATGATATTTTGGAATGTATAAATAATACACTAAAGCCAAAAGGTGTTGCCGTTGTGATTGAAGCTTCTCATATGTGTATGATGATGCGCGGCGTACAAAAACAAAACTCAGTTACTACAACTTCAGGGTTTAGAGGCGCTTTTGAAAAAATAGAAACTCGATCGGAATTTTTAAAACTGATCAGTTCTAGTCTTTCCTAATATAATTTTATCCTATTGAAACTACTCAACTACATACTTTTCGGTATATTTTTATTCAGCTTCAAAAGCTACGGACAACAATCCTTTGCAAATTGGAATGCGTTTGAAACGGCTTTTGTAAAAGATTTTGAACGTTTACACATTAATGATTTACAGATTTATTATGTAGATAATTTAGAACTGATTCAAAGCGAAAGAAATATAGCGAAGCAAGAACAGCTATTTCTGAAGTATAAAAAAGCTATTGCAAATTTAGATCGCGAAAGCTTGACAAAAGATCAAAAGATTGATTATGAAGTTGTTATATATGAAATCAATTTGCATTTAGAACGTATTCAACTTGAAAAAAAGTGGTTGCTTATAAAACCCAAAAGAGTTTCTACAGAAGGTTTACAAAGTATTCCAATGGGAAAAGAATGGTATGTGTATTTCTTAAAAAAATGGGTTGATGCTGAAGTTACGCCAGACGGAATGTTTCAATTTGGATTGTCTGAAATAGATCGTGCCAAAAAAGCAATGAATGCAATTGAAGAAGCTTCTGGTTTGGATAGTTTGGAATATCAAAAGTATCTAAACAGACCAATCTTTTTTCACAACAGTGAAGAAGCAATTCAAAACAATTTCGAAATCTTTAAGAAAGAACTATTACCTAATTTAATTGGCGCTTTTCCAAAAGTTGACCAACTTCCAGATGTATTTATCGAACGCGGAAAAAATGAAGCCTATGCGCAAGTTCCTGCGTATTATGCAGAACAGAGAAGTACGTTTTATTATAATTTTTTTGATAAACCTTTTAATAAAAGGCAAATCGCGTGGATTTACTTTCATGAAGCAATTCCGGGACATCATTATCAAATTAAATTTGAAGAGCAATTAGAAAAATCTAAAATCAAGCAATTGTTTGAATATAATGGCTATCGTGAAGGTTGGGCAGCGTATGTGGAAGAATTGATTCATGAATTTGGCACATACACCACAAAATATGACGAACTCGGAAAGTGGGAATGGGATATTATTCGTTCCGTGCGAGTTTCCATGGATGTTGGTTTGAATTACTACGATTGGAGCGATGAAAAAGCATTGCAATTCTGGCAAGAACATATCAAAGGACAAGATGATATTGCACAACGAGAAATCACACGAATGAAACGTTGGCCAGCGCAAGTAATTACTTATAAATATGGTGCTGATAAGATACTAAAATGGAAAGCACACAAAGCGGCAAGTTTACCACAAGGAAAAGAATTTCCGTGGTTGTGGTTTCATACGAAGATTTTGGAAAATGGAGCGTTGCCGTTTAGTGTGATGGATAAAGTTATTTTTGATTAGACTCGTTCCCGCGTAGTCGAGAATCTCTTGGACGCGCTTTGCTTTTGGATTGTTGGAATTTTTCTATGAAACGTCTTTGCGAGCGTTTTGAAAAAACGAGTGGCAATCTGTTCCTTGATAAACAGATTACTTCGTCGATTCCTCCTCGTAATGACGAAATCTATTCAAATTACTTTTTCCGTAACTTCTCATATAATTTCTTGTCATAAAAATCAATTTCATCCATGATAAGATTATGAAAATCTTCATCGTGCAATAGCAAATCTCCATTCAAACATATTCCTCTATATTCTCCAATACAAAGTGTATCAATATTGCCATTAGCATAATGAATAAGTGTTAAAACTCTAGCGTTTACAGATTCATTTGGTGATTTCTCTAATCTATTTAGATGCTCTTCAAAATCACTCAAATAAGAAGTGTTGGTTATTTTTTTATAACGTTTATTTCCTAATTCAATGAACATATAAGTACTGCAAAAATACCGATAATGCGTTGATATTCCTGGTTGCATATAGTGAAACTCTACACTTTTTATTGTAGTTGAATCACAAGAAATGAGCGATAAAAATACAAAAGATACTATGAATCGGATACTCATCTTACAGTTAGACTTTGGGTTTTTTCAATATGCTAAATCTAAAAGAATCCAAGCTAAAATCAAAATATAAAAACAGTTGAATTAATATTCACTAGGTTTGTATTCATGAAATTTATTCATCACATATTATGTATACTATTGTTGATAAGCACAGTTTCTGTTGCGCAAAACCATGCAACTTATATTTTTGCAAAATCAAAAGCGGTTTCTTCTGAGAACTATCAATCAATGACGTTTAATGGTGTTTGGAGTTGGTTTTCCGATCCGAGAGCTGTTTATTTTGAAGGAAAACACAAACGAACGTACGCAGGTTGGATTGATAATTACGGCGATGTTCATATTGGTTTTTACGATCATGAAACGGAAGAAATTCAATCGCATGTTATTTATGATAATTTAGAAATTGACGATCACGATAATCCTTCCATTCTTTTCGATGATTCAGGTCGATTGTTAGTCTTTTTCAACACACATTCACAAAATGAACGTCCGTTATTCATGCGAACGTCCACAAATCCAGAAGATATCAGCGATTGGTCGCCAATTAAAGAATTGTTTTTGAATGATGAATTAAGATATTCCAACGCGGAAATCCGTCAACATACGTATACAAATCCTGTTCGATTGTCCAAAGAAGAAGGAAAACTTTATATTTTCTGGCGAGGCGTTGACATGAAACCTTCGTATTCGGTTTCTACGGATAATGGAAAAACGTGGTCAAAAGGTGAAATTTTGTTTCTTCCAACGGAAGAAAATCATATAAAAGTGCCGTATACAAAAGTATATTCTGATGGAGTTTCTAAAATACATTTTGTCTTTACAGACGGACATCCAACGAAAGAAAAAAAGAACGGATTGTATTATATGTATTATGAGAACGGAAGTTTTTATAAAGCAAACGGCAAGAAAATAAAAGATGCGAATCAGTTGCCAATGCTACAAGATGAACTAGATGTAATTTTTGAATCTGACACGATAAAATCATGGAATTGGGACATTGCGCAAGACGAAAACGGAGATCCAATTGTTACGTATGCGAAGTTTCTAAAAGATGATTCACATATGTATTCGTATGCGACTTTTAATAACAATCAATGGAAAAGTTATGACTTGATTTACGCCGGCAAATGGTTTCCAGATACACGCCTTGGAACCAAAGAAGCAGCGCCACATTATTCTGGTGGAATTGTCATAGATCATGAAAACCCAAATACAGTATATGTTTCGGTAATGCGAAAAGGCGTTTTTGAGATTGAAGAATGGACAACGAAAAATAAAGGAAAATTGTGGAAAGCGACCAAAATCACGGAAAACTCTACTAAAAATAATGTACGACCTTTTGCAGTTCGTGGTGCTAAAAAAGGAAATCCGGTGCAAGTGCTTTGGTTGCAAAATACCAAGTATATTTATTATGCTAATAATACACGTGATAAAACAGATCCGCTCAATTTTAGAGATCGTTTTCACACTTCCGTGAAGATGAATTTGCTGAAACCAACATTGAAGGCGGAATTGACAAAAGAAAACCTAATTCGTTTTTTGCGCGAAGTTGTAGAACATCAATTGGAAAATCCTTCGAGAAAATTAACATATACTTATTGGCGTTACGGACTTGGATTTGCAGGTGTTGAAGCGTTTGCTGAAATTACCAAAGAAGCACGCTATGCGAATGAATTGCAAAACATACAACAATATCAAACGGAAGAAGATGAAGACGAAGATGAAATTGCTATTGAGAACATAATTTGGTCATATTCGGCGCAAAACAATCGAGAATATCTTCAGAAAATAGAAACGTTGACTGTTGAAGATTTTTCAGAAATGGAATCAGATTTGCCAATTGCTTCTGTGATTCGAGCTATTGAAAAATTTGAACAAACAATTGTTGCGATTGATGAGTTTAAAAAAATATATAAGACTAGTGTAAATTTAATGATTCAAGAATTTAATTTTGAACCTTTTACGGAATTAAATCTAAGAAGAAAAGCACTCCTAATCTACAGTTTTGCCGCAGGAATTCGAAATGGATTGATTGATAAAAAACATCAAGAAACTGTTTTAGATGCTTGGAAAAAACTACAACTACAAGTACTGAAAAAAGGCGTAATTACTTCCTTAGATGTTGCTACAAGTGGCGCAATTTTGATTGCTGGAAAAGAGGTTTTTGAAATTATAAATGGCAAATTATAAATGTAAAAGTGTTTTGCCACGAATGCACGAATTTATCAGAACCAAAAGCGTCACTTTGAGTGATTTTTTGTAAAGAAATAGAGAAAAATTGTATCGAGAAGTACTTTGAAAACAAATTATGATGTTTAGCTTTTTGTGTGATATTGAATCGCACTTCGACTTCGCTCAGTGTAAAAGTTTAATATGACGTTTTTTTGTCTTTAAAATCAGCTTCTTTGAAGTTTCTTTCGATAAAATTATAGCCAATATCATAGGTTATTGTTTGTCCCTTTTTGATGAAATACTTAAAAAAACGCCCGTCAGATTCAATCTTTAGATATTTATTTCTATAAATATAGACGCCTCCAAAATTATAAATATTATCGAAATTTATAGTTGTGACTTTTGCATTCTGTAACGCATACCAAAGTAAGAAACTTTCCGACTGTTTAAGAGATAACCGTTTTGATTCTTTCTCAAAATAGTAATCGTTAAATGCTGGTTTTATTGAGTCAATAGATATAGAAGTGAGCTCAAGTTGTTTGTGTAAATTTTCAATGGCTTGATATGTCCATAATAATTCTTTTGTACCAGCTTTTCCATAATCTTGAATGGTTTTTATAATTTTACCATTTTGAAAAAATGTTGTAGAGACAGTTTCGTCATCAGTATGTCCAACACTATAATTGTCAGCTACTTTTGAAATATTGATATCTTCAAATTTCTGAAATAGATAGTTTGTAAATTGCTCCGAAAGTTGTGCTTTGTATAATCCGAGTTTATCTGTGTTGCGTTCTCCATAAAATAAAACGTTTCCATTTCTACGAACTGAAATATTTATTACAGGACAAATTCCGTAACAACCAGAACGAGAAAGTACAATTTGATCAAAGGAAGTCGTGTCTTTTTCTTGTTTTTGCAAACGTTTAAGCGTACGTAATAATGTATCATTTCTTTTCAGAAACAAGGTGTCTTTCAGAGAAGCATCAATTGTGTACTTAAATTCAAGATGGTTTTCTATAGGATTTAAGATGAATAAACTATCAGCTTTTAATTGAAACGGAATAAATCCCGCGAAAGCGTTAAAATTCATCTTATGCGTACTCGTATCTCGCTCATATTTAGCAAATTGTCTAAAGAAATCAACACTGTCTTTTTGAAAATTGAGCCCAAAAGGTATTTTGAAAGGCACAACGTAGTTATCATTTCTCACTTTTTCTGCGTTGCTGTCAACCCAAGAACCTTGTATGCGATCTTTTAGGGTTTCTTTTTTTGTATTATTTGTACAATTACACATTAAAAGAAAGAGTAAAACGCTATAAATTATATTTTTCATGAGTAGTTTACTTAATCAAGTTAAATATACATTCAAATTCATAAATGACATAAAAAATTCTTGGCATTTTTATTGCTTTAACTAAGTGACATAACTAAAACTTTACATGACAATACACAAAAAAGAAAACAAATTTTTAAAATTACTACTAAGCATTATTTTCGATTTAGTTGGTTGCATTTCGTATATTCTTCCTGGATTTGCAGAAGCTACAGATATTATTTGGGCGCCAGTTTCTGCGTGGATAATGACAAAAATGTACAAAGGAACTTCTGGTAAAGTTGGCGCCGTAATTTCATTCATTGAAGAAGCTATTCCATTTACCGATATTATACCAACATTTACATTGATGTGGTTGTATACATATGTTATTAATCCAAATAAAAAAGAAGATAAAAACGTTATTGATATTACTGATATGCAATAATTAAAAAAATCCCTTAACAAATTTTCGCTAAGGGATTTTTCATTTTTTCAAAAGTATAATTTTGAATGTACCAATCGAGGTATTAATGGTATTGAAATCAAAGGTTTCTCGATACAAAATCTTTTCAAGATTTTACTCGAAACGACGCTTAGTGTAATTTTGAATTATTTAATCTTTCAATCTTTTAATTCCAATTCAACAGATTACTTCGTCGCAAACTCCTCGTAATGACGTTTCAAAAGTATAATTTTGAATTATTTAATCTTTTCAATCTTTCAATTTTCATTCAACAGCTTCGTAATGACGCTTCAAAAAATTTAAAATATATAATTCAACATTCAACATTCAACATTTACAAAGTAACAGATATTCCAACACTAATATTTCTTCCAATGTTTGGTAAATTATCTACTTTTAATCGTGACAAGTGTGCAATGTATTTCTTGTTTAATGCATTATTGATAGCAACATTGAAATTCACTTCTTGTTTGAATAATTTCGTTTTTCCGCCAATTCCCAAGTTTAGTAAACTATAACCGCCAGTGCGAGTTTCAAACTGACTTGTATTGTCTTGATCTAAAACAGTTCGTAAGGTTACAAAAGCGTTAGTTTCATGAAACCAATTGGTGTTATTTAGTAATTCCAGCCGAACCGTATTTGTCAATGTATTTGCAGGAATTAAAGGTAAATTGTTTCCATCTTCGCGTTTTCCGCGAACCGTTTCGTAGCTACTTTCAATGTGCAACCAATCTAGCGGATGCGGATGTAAGTGCAATCCAAATTCGCCACCATACAAACGCGCATCATCTTGAATATAGTTAAACACAGGGTTTTCTTCAATTGAAGTTCCATTTGGCGATAAAAATATATAATTGTTGATATTGTTATAAAAACCATTTGCAAAAATTTCTAAATGTTCTGAATTGTATTCCAATGCCAAATCTACTTGAAAATTTTGTTCGTTATCTAAATTGCTGTTTCCAACTTCATATCTATTGCTTCCATGATGCACTCCATTCGAACTCAATTCAGCCAAATTTGGTGCTCTAAAACCTGTTGCAAGGTTGATTCGCGCAATTAAATTCTTCGACAAATCAGTTCTTAAACCTAACGCACCATTGAAACTATTAAAATTACGATCAATCGCTGTAAAGAAAATTTCATCACCAAACATTCCAAACGCTTCCGTTTCAATTTGTCTGCGATCATAGCGAATTCCTAATTGAATATCACTCTTTTCAAAGTGAATGTGCGAAGTTGCCAACACGCCAATATCATTCGTAGTTGCATCAGGAATTAATAATTCTTCGCCAAAATTGTCATTCGTTTGATGCATTCCTTGTACGCCAACAATCGTTTCAAAACGCCCAATTCGAGGTAAATTGTATTTTACATCATAATTGATAGTTTCTAATTTCATGTCCAAAGACGCGCCTTCTGCTTCTTCATGTTCGTCTTCATCTTCGTGTTCTTCAAACTCTTTACGACTGTTGTGCGTATAACCAAGCGTAATTGACAAACTTGAATTTTCCAAAAAGATATTCGTTTTAGAACTCAAAACATGTGTATCAATTTCTTGAAAAGGTTCCAACGGAGTTTTTGACGTATTTTGCACGCCTAATTCTTCAGGAATTCCTAATTCAGCCGAATTGTAATTGTAGCGAATTTCTGTTTTTACGCGTTCACTTTGGAAACCAACGCCCGTTTTTAAATCTTTTTCGTTAAATCGTGTGTTGGTTACTCTAAAATCTGGCGTATTATAATCAGAATGTGTTGCATAACCACCACGAATTAAGAACTTGAATTTTTCGCCAGACATTTTAAATCCAGCATTTCCATTAATTCCTTGCGTATTGCTAAAATAGTTGAGGTTAAAGTTTCCTTCAGACGTATTTGAAGCGGTAAAACGCTCCGGATTCAAGTATAAAACGCCACCAATTGCGTCCGAACCGTAGAGTAGAGAAGCAGGACCTTTTATAACTTCGATACTTTCAATTCCTGCGTCGCTTACGCCAAGTCCGTGTTCGCCACCAAATTGCTGATTTTCCAATCGGATTCCTTGTGTGTAGACTAAAACTCTGTTGCTGCTAAGTCCGCGAATGACAGGTTTTCCAATTCCGAGTCCAGTAGTCACACTTTCTACACCAGCAATATTTGTAATTCCCTCCGAAAGTGTTGTTGCGCCGCGCGCTTTTAAATCGCCCACATTGGCACGTTCTACTTTCATTACATTTTCACGTTGCAATTTGTGAAAAGGTGTAGAAATGATAATTTCCTCCATTTCAATAGCAGAAGGCGAAAGTGTAAATGATAACGTTTGATCGCCAGTTTCTATTTTGATTTCTTTTGAAAATGTACTATATCCTAAAGTTGATATAATGATTTTATAGGTTCCTTTCGGAAGATTTTTTAAGGTGTAATTTCCCTCTAAGTCAGTAATTGTTCCTTTTTCAAGCTTCGGAAAGTATACGTTTGCGCCAAATATGGGCGTATTGTTTTCTGCATCTGTAATGATTCCAGAAAGTGTGTTTTGTGCATATGTTGCGTAATTTCCACATATAAATGCGAATACTAAAAATAAGTATTTATTCATAAAAGTCGTATTAAATAAATTTGATTGTAATAAACAGAAGCTACACATGAAAATGTATAGTTCGGTTAAAATTGATATGTAAACGAGAATTATGAATTTTGTGGCGGACCACGAAGTGCAAAACTGAGTTCTTGATATTCACTTAAATACGCGTAGTAATTGAAGTTTTGCGTACGAATCTTTTTGATTACGATAAGTGTATGTTGATGTGGTGTAAATTCTATTTGTGGCGTCAAATGATATGAAAGATACTCACAATCTATAATTTGCTCATGAATATGTGTGCTATTGTCAGTACATACTTTGTGTTCATGATTGGCAAATAAGTGTAAAAATTTCGTTGCTGTCGGCAATAGCAGTAACATCGCTAAACTTAAGATAGCGATTGCAACAAAACTATTTTTCAACGTTGTTTTCATTCTTACTTGATAATTTTCATGCGTTTGAGCATTTTCTTTTCAAATTCCCAGAAAAATTTGAATTGCCCCAAGAGTGTTCCAAAGATAATTAATAGAATTTGATAGAGCGGTAATATGATGATAATTCTAACAATCCAATAGAAAAAACCACCAAAAAAACCATCTGCGAAAAGTGTTCTAGTAAAGCCAAACCATTCCAAAAAAGGTCTAGCAATTCTCAATGAGCTTGTTCCCGTTAAGGCAAACACAATAAAGATTGTAATAATTTCCCAACGATAATTTGTCACCCATTTGTTTTCTAGTTTCTTAAAACACCAAAGAAAAAAACGAAGCATTATAAAAAAGAATACTCCTATACCAACGGCAAGGAGTATGTAATATAAAAGGTTGTTGTCTGAATTGTTTATGAAAGCACTGAGAATTTTTCTAGCAATTGCATACGCTGAATATACTAATCCTACGATTCCTAAAAAGGGAAAGAATAGTTGCCAGTTGTTTTGAATTTCCCAACGTTCTTTAAATGCGTTCATGTGTGATTTTTGCGATTGCAAATATACACAACTTCTGCATTATATCCGAACTGGAAACGCAGCTAACTTCTGATTGTACTTTTGTTGAAAATACACAAAGTAATAGTACAATTGGTAATTGACTTCGTAGCCATAATCAACAGTGGAGCGATAATTAATTTCCTGCTCGTACCACATACTGTTGTAGCGTGAAGGTTGTTGCACACGGATATTCCATTGCGTTACATAGACTTGATTTCTCGCTTCTAAAAATTGTTGCGAATAGTAATTACGCGGACGCGCAGTACTTGTCATCCATGCGCTAAAACCTGCCTCAAAAATGACAATGTCATATTCTTCGTCGTCGCTAGAAATCCGAATTGTGTCGGACACTTTTGTAGTATCGTCTGTTTTCTTTGTCATTGCTTTTTCTTGTCCGGCGCACGAATAGACGATGATTCCTGCGCAAGCAATTAATAATAATACTTTTTTCATAAAAAATTCAGTTTGATTAAAGATACGATTTTTTTAGGTTTTTTGTAGTCGTAAGGAGTGAACTGTGTATATGAATTAGTGATTGATACTTTTCAGTGATTCAAATATTTTCGTGGTTTTTTTGCTGTGCTAAAATTTTAGTTAAACTTTAAAAGTTATCTTTAAAGAAACACTTAAGTAAATTTTTATTTTTTAATTAAAAACATTTTTTGACATGCTTAAAAAACTTTCACGATTAGATATTTTGGAGATTTTATTGGTTGTTACAGTAGTGATAACTTTTAGTAGTTTTTATCATTTTTCAACACAACTTCCTAGTTCTTACAATAATGGTATTTCATCTACTGCAATACTGGAAAAACATAAGGCTGTAATAATTGGGTTTAGCTTAATTTGTATAGCTAGTCTTTTGTCTATCGTTTGGATTGAAATTCACAGAGCGAAATCTGATAAAGAGTAAATTAGAGTGTCTAGCAAAGTCTTGACATAAAAAAAGCGAACTAGTACAGTTCGCTCTTTCAATTCGTAAATTAATTTTTTAGCAAATTGGACGTGTTTGGAAATCCACTTCATTGGTTTTACAACGCTCTCTTGAGTTGTAAGTATCATTGCATACACGATAGTCTGTACGACGAAGCCCACCTGAAATTTCATTTTTATGCAGGTTAGATACCGTTGCTTTTGATAATTGTAAACTGTTTAGATTCTTTTTTTTCATGATATGTGATTTTAGATTACTAATTTAAAGCTTATTAATAGGAGTTTATTACGGTTTTTCCATAGAACAAATAAGTGTTTTAAATTTTATAAATAAAAAGAATTATACTTCTTTGAAAAAGGGATCTTCTTTTAAGTCATTTATAAAAAATTCTAGATTATATGCTTCATACATTTCTGGAAGTGTATGATTGTTAACTAATAAAACTGGTGTAAAACTCATTCCTTGCAGCATACACCAATCGTTTTGTTCTTTATAGATGTGGTCTACTATCTAAAAAAAAGCATCAACTTTCGTCAATGCTTTTACTAGTATGTTTTGTGAGCGATATTACTATTTTCCTCCGAAAAGTCCACCTAGCAATCCGCCAAGTCCGCCACCGCTATTTCCTTCTTTTTTATCGTTGTTTCCACTGTTGAAAAGCATTCCAGCTATATCATCCATAACACTTCCGTCATTGTCAGCATCTAAGATTGATTCAAGAAAACTTTGTTCTGCGGCTGGTTGCGGTTGGTTTGATGATCCGCCACCTAACAATCCGCCCAATAAATCTCCAATTCCTCCAGAACTTTGTACATTTTGTTGACGTTTTTGTTTTCCTAAAACACCCATTAATATTGGTGCCGCAACTTTTAAAATATTTGCAATAGAGGAAGCATCCATTCCAGACTGTCTTCCAATAGCTTTTTCTACATTTTGTCTTTTGTCTCCCAAAACGTGACGTAAAATCCCGTCTCCATCATTTTTAACTTCTTGGTTTACACCGCCGCCAAATAGACTTCCTAGGTTGTCTAGAATACTTCCATCGTGTTTGTTTTCTAATGCTTTATTCAACCCTTCTGCGCCTTGAGGAGTACTTGCGTTCCTTTTCATTGCACTCATTAATACAGGTAAAGCCATGCTCAAAACACCAGCTGTTTTTCCTTGATCTTCTCCAACTTCATTACTCACTCCACCAATGATTTGTTTTCCCAAATCACTATTTAATAAATCTAAAATTCCAGACATTTAAAAAATATTTATTGTTAATATGAAAACAAGATAGGGATATTCTGTAAGAGTTTTTATATGCACTTGCTTTTTTTAGTTGATTGGTATGAAATGCAGAAATATTGGATGAATGGTTTTTAATATCGCTCAAAAACACGAAGAAGCTGTCTGAAAAGTATAATTTACGTCAAACCGAACCTTTAGTCTGTCGCTCAAGACAGGCTTGATTCGGTTTCCCATAATCATTGAAAATCAAGATAATGAGATTCTGAATCAAGTTCAGAATGACGCTTAAAAACACGAAAAGCACTCAATTTGAGTGCTTTTTGATGATTATATAAAACTTATTTTATTTTTCAGTTTTCATAATAGAACTAATCTGAGAAGCCAATTCTAGACCAATTCTATCTTGAGCTTCATTAGTTGCTGCTCCAATATGTGGTGTTAATGATATATACGGATTCATTAATACTTTGATTGCTGGCGTTGGTTCGTTTTCAAATACATCTAAACCTGCAAAGCTTAATTTTTTAGAATCTAAAGCATCAATTAAAGCAACTTCGTCAATAATTCCACCACGTGCCGCATTTATGATTCCTGCGCCATCTTTCATTAAATCAAATTCCTTTTTGCCAATAATATATCCTTTTTGAGCAGGAACATGCAACGAGATAAAGTCAGAATGTTGCAAAATGTCTTCCGTTGGTTCTGTTTCAATTTCTACATTGATAAATTGTCCGTTGTAAAAGTCTACTTTGATCATTGCTTTTCCAACAAGCTTATCAGAAGCAATGACTTTCATTCCTAAACCAAGTGCAATTTTTGCGACTTCACGACCAATTCGACCAAAACCAATAATTCCTAAAGTTTTTCCACGTAATTCAGTTCCGTTTGAATAGGATTTTTTTAAATCTTTAAAGCGAGAATCGCCATCTAGCGGCATGTTTCTGTTGGAATCATGCAAGAATCGAACTCCATTGAATAAATGTGCAAATACCAATTCCGCTACCGAACTTGAAGAAGCTGCAGGCGTATTGATGACATGAATTCCTTTAGATCGCGCATATTCAACATCAATATTGTCCATTCCAACACCGCCGCGACCAATGATTTTTAAGCTTTTGCATGCGTCAATAATATCTTTACGAACTTTGGTTGCACTTCTTACCAATAATGCATTTACTTTATTTTCATTGATATAATTAATCAATTGTTCTTGTGCAACTGTCGTTGTAATAACTTCGAATCCGTCGTTTACCAAAGCATCAATTCCGCTTTGAGAGATTCCGTCGTTTGCTAATATTTTCATTTTATTTGATTAAATGATTGAAAATTTAATGATTAAATTAGTATGCTTTCTTTTCTAGTGATTGCATAACATTTACAAGCACTTGCACACTTTCCAATGGCAATGCATTGTACATAGAAGCTCGGTAACCGCCAACACTTCTGTGACCGTTAAGTCCGTTAATTCCAGCTTCCGTTAACATTGATTCAAAAGTTTCTTTCAAACTTTCGTTTGTCAATGCAAATGTAGCATTCATATTGCTTCTATCTTCTGTGGCAACAAAACCTTTAAACAATGGATTTCTGTCAATTTCAGTATATAATAAAGCAGCTTTTTGTTCATTGATTTTTTCAATCGCAGGAATGCCGCCTAAATTTTTCAACCATTCTAGCGTTAACATCGAAACATAGATAGGAAAAACGGCTGGCGTATTGAACATACTATCTTTTGAAAGATGAACTTTATAATCTAACATAGAAGGAATTGCTCTGTTTACTTTTCCTAATACATCTTCTTTTATAACAATTAAGGTCGTTCCGGCAGGTCCCATATTTTTCTGCGCTCCAGCATAAATCAAGTCAAACTTAGAAAAGTCTAATTGACGCGAAAAGATATCAGAACTCATATCGCAAATCATTGGAACATCAGTTTCTGGAAAACTTTTCATTTGTGTACCAAAGATCGTATTGTTACTTGTGCAATGAAAATAATTTACATCCGAAGGAATTTCATAACCTTTAGGAATGTATGTAAAACCTTGGTCTTTAGACGAACCAACTTCCACAACTTCACCTAAAAGTTTGGCTTCCTTGATTGCTTTATCGCTCCAAGTTCCTGTATTTAAGTACGCCGCTTTTTTGTCTAATAAGTTATAAGCACACATTAGGAATTGCATACTTGCGCCACCTTGTAAAAAGAGAGCTTTGTATCCTTTTCCTTCCAATCCTAATAATTCAATGGCTAAACTGCGTGCGTTTTCCATCACATTCACAAATGGTTTGCTTCTGTGTGAAATTTCAAGTAATGAAAGATTGTCATTGTTAAAATTTAGAACCGCTTCCGAAGCTTTTTGCAATACTTCTTGCGGTAAAATACATGGTCCAGCGCTAAAGTTGTGTTTTTTCATTAGTTTGTGTTTGTTGTGTGTTGTTATTATAAATGCAAAGTTCTTAAATTATGAACGAATTGTTGTTATGAAAATGCTAAATAATTTTGAAAGCGTTTCCATTTTACGAATCCTGATTTTCTAACTGTTTATGAGAACCATCACAAGTTGGTTTTCGTTTAGATAATCCGCAAGTGCAATCATTTAAACCATATCCGTCTAAAATTCGTTCTATATTTTTCTCAATTCTTGCTATTTTAGTTTTGGATTGTTTTGGTTTACTAAAGTGATAAAGATATCCTTTTTGCCTTCCAGGAGTTAAGTTTTGAAATGCTTTTTTAAATTTAGAACGCTCTTTAAATATCTGGGTTAATTCCTGTGGCGTTTCAACTTCCGTAGTTTTTTTTAATTTGACTTCTAATCCCGATTTTTCTACCTCAATTGCTTCTTTAATGTACTTTTTTAAGATTGGTTTGAGTTCTTCAATTTCTGATAATTTCGTAAATCGAATTTGTCTTGCAGATTGTACATTTTCTGTTTGTTGAATTAAAATAGTAGCTTCATCTTTTAGCAAAACACCTTTGTGAAATAGGATTGCACAATAGTTTTTGAACTCATGAAGCAACACAACATTTTTTCCATTATATGTATAACAAGGATGCTTCCATTTAAAATCTTCAGTCAATTCACAGTTGAGAAGTATATTGCGAAGTTCCGTTAATTCTTCTTGCCATTTTTTAAGATTTTCCAAGTAAATATCAACTTCTTTTTGCATGATTTGATAATTTTTCTTTTAATAATATACAACTTCTCAGCTGAGGAAAATAGGGTAGTAGCAACCTCTTTTTATCTAATTTTTTAAATTTGTTAGAAACGCTAATGTATCAATTCCATCAGCATAATCGTGTAATTTCGGATATTGTGTTTGTCCAAAATCTACTTGATTTTCAAAGTTCATAGTTGTGACAATACATTGTATTTTTTCTGCGTCTTCGCTTAATTTTTCTTTCAGTGAAGCCAAATCATCATAATATTCATAAAAAATCGTCGCAATTGGAGAAGCATATTGTTGGTCTTCTTTAATCATTAGGAAACCATTTTCTAAGATATCAAACAAACTCATCAAATACACAGCTTTGTTATAATCATAGTTATTGGCGTATTTTGCGCTGTTCATGACATCGCTTTTTGAGTACATTCCTTTGAAAAAAGCTTGAAAATCATATCCTTTCGGAACAAATAATTTAGAAACACTTCTGCAACCTAATCCGAAATAAGTAAAAATATCGTCGCTTAGCGCGATTAATTGCTCTTCGGATTCGTTTCCTGTCAAAATGGCAACCGAATTTCTGTTTTTACGAATAATATTTGGCTTGTTTTTAAAATAATATTCAAAATAGCGCGCTGTATTATTACTTCCTGTGGCAATAACAGCTTCAAAATCAGTTAGTTTTTCTTCTGTAAAGATAATTTTACCTTTAAAATTTGGTTCCACATATTCTAAGTATTTTGCTAAATATGGCAACAAATGTTTATCATTAGAAGATTGCTTTACGCGTACTTCATGTCCAGAAATTAAAACCGATAAGAAATCGTGAAAACCTACCAATGGAATGTTTCCCGCCATAATGATCGCCACTTTTTTCGACGAACTATTGTTAAAATTGTATGTTGAAGTCCAACCTTCTAGCGATTCTTTCTGTAATGCTTCTGCCCAATTTTTCAAGGCAAAACGTAGCTGTTCTTTAGTAAACCAGCGATTATTTTCTTCTGATAATTTCAATTGATGCTTCATTCCATCAAAGAAAATATCATTAAAAGGAATAGAATTAGTAGGTGTAGCGTCTTCTTTTGCGAATTGTTCTAAAAAAGCGCCGAGTTTTACAAAAGCGTTAATTCTTTCTGCTAAATCCATCTGAATTTGTTTATGAATAGTTTTGGCGTTATTTTTGCAATCTGAATAAGGTCGCCACTATTTATTTTTGGCGAATTTATAAAACTTTTACCGCATTAGCGGTAGTTCATAAAAAGATTGTAAACGAATACGAAAAATAATGGCAATAATTATAACTGACGAATGTATTAACTGTGGTGCTTGCGAGCCAGAGTGCCCAAATACAGCAATTTACGAAGGAGCTGATGATTGGCGTTATTCAGATGGAACTTCTTTGAAAGGAACTGTTGTTCTTCCAGGAGGAAAAGAAGTGAATGCTGATGAAACGCAAGAACCAATTTCAGACGAACTTTATTATATATCTCCAGATAAGTGTACCGAATGTAAAGGATTTCATGAAGAGCCACAATGTGCGGCAGTTTGTCCTGTTGATTGTTGTGTGCCCGATGAAGATATCGTAGAAACGGAAGAAGAATTACTTGGAAAGCAACGTTTTATGCATCCGAAAAGTTAAAAGTTAAAAGTTGAAAGTGAAAAGTTGAAAGTGAAAAGTTGAAAGTGAAAAGTGAAAAGTGAAAAGTTGAAAGTGAAAAGTGAAAAGTGAAAAGTGAAAAACTGAAAACCGAGACTGAGACTAAAAAATAAAAAGAAGCCATTTATGATATCTCATGAGTGGCTTTTTTTGTGTATGATTTTTTTAATTTTGAAAACTGAAAACTGAAAACTGAAAACTGAAAACTGAAAACTGAAAACTGAAAACTGAAAACTGAAAACTGCGCCGCATTGAGCGAAGTCGAAATGAAAACTGAAAACTGAAAAAAGCCACTGTGATTTATCACAGTGGCTTTTTTGGTTTATGACTTTATTGATTTTCGCTTACTTAAATTAGATGATTTAAGGTTACTCTAGTTGTATATGTGCTTATTTGGGGCTTAAATTGGCATCATTATTAATCTATAAAGAACTTTATAATTATGTTAAAAAACTTAAAAACTTTAAAAGGAGTACAAACAATTTCTAAGAAGAAACAACAATCTATTCTTGGTGGTAATAGTTATTTAGAATGTTTACGAACGTGTGGAGGTTCTTGTAGTATAACAGGTCGTTGCTTTTGGATGGAAAAGTAATTGAATATAAAATGTTGAAAGTGAAAAGTTGAAAGTGAAAAGTCAGACTGAATACTAAACACTTAAAATAGGGGGAAAGTCACTTATGAAGTATCATGAGTGGCTTTTTGGTTTAAGATTTTGAATCTTAAAAATAGCAAATAGAGAATATTTAATGTAGAAGTTTTTTATTCGAAACTGGAAAAGTATTGAATTATAAATTTTTAATTTTACTTATTGAACATTGAACATTGAACATTGAACATTGAACATTGAACATTGAACATTGAACATTGAAAACTAAAAAAAGCCACATATGATAATACATAGTGGCTTTTGAGTTGGTTGATATTAGTTATATATCTTCAAAGTTTACATCTGTAAAACTTCCAGTATCCGTAGTTTCATCTGCACTTTGCGATTCCGTTTCATCCGTAGGATATTCTCTTTTGAAATCTTTTTGGTGACGTTCCGATATTACTTCTTCGCCTTTTTCATCTACAATATAAGAAGTCATTTCGCCTAAAATTTCTGAAAATGCAGTGAAATCTTCTTTGTATAAATAAATTTTGTGCTTTTTGTAATGGAAAGTTCCATCGTCGTTGGTAAACTTTTTGCTCTCAGTAACGGTTAGGTAATAGTCGCCAGCCTTGGTTGCTCTGACGTCAAAGAAATAAGTTCTCCTTCCTGCTCTCAATACTTTAGAGAAAATTTCTTCCTTCTCTAATAATTCTTTTTCACTCATAATCCCCTTTTTCTAAAGTTTAGTTGTTTGTTAATCTCCCTCAAAAATGTAAAAAATAATTTAACTGAACAACTAAATACTATAAATCTTTTTCGGAAAGTTGTTTTAAATAGAGCTGCTTGAAGTAACCATCTTGCTCAATAAGATCGTCATAACTGCCATTTTGAATAATGCGTCCGTCATCTAAAACAATAATTTTATCAGCATTTTTGGCAGAAGAAATACGGTGACTTACAATAATTGTCGTCTTATTTTTGGTAATTCGTTGAATATTATTGAGGATTTCCTC
Source organism: Kordia antarctica (assembly GCF_009901525.1). Taxonomy (NCBI): domain Bacteria; kingdom Pseudomonadati; phylum Bacteroidota; class Flavobacteriia; order Flavobacteriales; family Flavobacteriaceae; genus Kordia; species Kordia antarctica. The sequence goes on along the minus strand of NZ_CP019288.1, from coordinate 1,114,412 downwards.
TTCGGTTTCTGTATCTACGGCTGACAAACAATCGTCCAATAATAGAATATTTGGATCTTTAATAATAGCACGCGCAATGGAAACACGTTGCTTCTGTCCGCCACTTAGCGTAATTCCGCGTTCGCCAAGAATAGTATCATATCCTTTTTTGAAACCAATAATATTTTCATGAACTGACGCAAATTTTGCCGCTTCAATCACTTCTGCTTCAGTTGCATCTTCTTTTCCAAATTTAATGTTGTCTTTAATGGTTTCTGAAAACAAGAACGCATCTTGCGGAACAATACTGGTAGCGTTTCGCAAACTGTTGAGGTTGAGTTCTTTAATAGGGATTTTATCAATTTCGATGACACCTTTTTCTATATCGTACATTCTACTGATTAAATCTAGAATTGTTGTTTTCCCAGAACCTGTTTTTCCAACAATTGCCAACGTTTCGCCAGAATTTAGCGTGAATGAAACATTTTTTAATGCAGTAATATTTGTATCATCATACGTAAATGAAACATCTTTAAATTCAATATTTCCTTTAATTGGTGTCGCTTTCGCGATTTGATTCTGAATTTCTGGAGCCACTTTCAAGAATTCATTAATACGTCCTTGCGAAACTTCCGCTTGTTGTACAATAGAAGTTACCCAACCAATCGTTGCAACTGGCCACGTTAGCATATTTACATACATAATAAATTCAGCCAAGACACCAAATTTTATTTCTCCATTAATATATTGTTGTCCACCAATATAAATTACCAGAATATTACTGGCACCAATTAATAAAATCATCATCGGAAAAAACCAAGCTTGCACTTTAACCAACGCCATATTTTTTTGTTTTCCTTCAATAACCATTGCATCAAATGTATGTTTTATTTGTGGCTCAATTCCGTATGCTTTAATGACTGAAACGCCAGAAAATGATTCTTGTGTAAAGGTTGATAATTTTGATAAAAACTGTTGTACAACGGCACTTCGTTTTTGAATGGCGCGACTTAGTTTGTAAATTAAAAATGCTAAAATTGGTAATGGAACTAGCGTATAAATTGCCACTTTTGGCGCTGTGATAAACATTAAAGGAATCAAACATGCAAATAACGTAATCGTACGAATACTGTACATAATTGCAGGTCCAGCATACATTCGTACTTTTCCAACATCTTCACTAATACGATTCATTAAATCGCCCGTACGATTCTTTTTATAGAAATTTGTAGATAGATTTTGATATTGCTGATAGACTTCATTTTTTAAGTCATATTCCACATATCTAGAAATATTGATAATCGTCTGACGCATTAAAAATGTGAAAAAAGCGGCTAGGATAGAAGCTCCAACTATAATTAAGATGTTTGTAAAAAGTGCATCTTTCACGATAGTTAAATCCGTAATTTCACTATCAATGTATTGTTGAACAGTCGTTAACGAATTTCCGATAAGTTTTGGCGCAAACAAAGAAAAAACCTGCGCTATCACGGTAATTAATATTCCTAAAAGTAGTTTTCCTTTGTATTTTTGGAAATATTTATTTAAATACTTTAATTCTTTCATCAGCTAAAATTCGCAAACGTTTTTTAAAATTTTTATTGAATAATCTTCATTTTAACAACAAGTTTGTTGCATAATTTTGAATTATTACTATTTTTACAGTTACTATTTTGTATATACTATAAAAATTAACACAACACATATGGTTTCAGACATCATAAATACTAACGAATTACATAAGGTAGATCCAGTCTTTGGGCAACTGTCTTTTGATAACCACGAACAAGTTGTTTTTTGTAACGACAAAGATACAGGATTAAAAGCAATTATAGGAATCCACAACACAGTTTTAGGACCTGCTTTAGGCGGAACTAGAATGTGGCAATATAATAATGAATGGGAAGCTTTAAATGATGCGCTTCGCTTATCACGCGGAATGACTTTTAAAGCCGCCATTACTGGATTGAATCTTGGTGGAGGAAAAGCCGTAATTATTGGAAATGCAAAAACACAAAAAACACCCGCATTAATGCGAAAGTTTGGTGAGTTTGTAAATTCATTAAGCGGACGCTATATCACAGCTGAAGATGTTGGAATGGAAACCGCTGATATGGACATCGTAAGAGAAGTAACACCATACGTAACTGGAATTTCAGAATCTAAAGGTGGCGCAGGAAATCCATCACCAATTACAGCATACGGCGTTTTTATGGGAATGAAAGCTGCTGCGAAATATAAATTTGGTTCCGATGTTTTAGAAGATAAAGTAGTATATGTACAAGGAATTGGACATGTTGGAGAAGCATTGGTTGCCCATTTATCAAATGAAGGCGCAAAAGTAATTATCGCTGACATTAATGAAGAACGTTTGCAAGCCGTAAGCAAAACCTACGGAGCAAAAATTTACAGAGGTAAAGATATTTATGCGGAAGAAATGGATGTGTATGCACCATGTGCTTTAGGAGCTACTATAAATGATAGTAGTATTTATAAATTGAAAGCACACGTAATTGCCGGAGCTGCAAACAATCAGTTGCAAGACGAAGTAAAACACGGAGCACTATTAAAAGATAGAGGAATTGCATACGCACCAGATTTCTTAATCAACGCTGGCGGAATTATCAATGTTTACGCTGAATTGGAAGGATATGGCAAGGCGGAAATCATGCGTAAAACAGAAAATATTTACAATACTACTTTGGAAATATTTAAACATTCAGAAGAAAATAATTCCACCACACACAACGCTGCTTTGAGCATTGCATTGGATAGAATTGAAACTAGAAAAAAAGAAGCGAATAAATAGTAGCATTCTTTTAAAATAATTATATTTTTGCGGGGCGAAAGGAGTTGATCTTTTTGCCTTTCATTTTCAAAAATTAAAGTTCTTATTTAGATGCTAACAAGAAGACATATTCGAGTTAAAGTAATGCAATCCATTTATGCATTATCACAGTCACAGAGTGACCAAGTTGATAAAGAATTGAAGTTTATCAATATGAGTATAGCGAATATGCATGATTTACATATGCTGACACTAGACTTATTTGTTAAACTAAATGAGTTGGCACAAAAACAATTGGCGCTTTCTCAAAAGAAATATTTAGCAACTTCTGCGGAAAAAAATCCAAATAAGAAGTTTATTCAAAACGCTATTATTCAACATTTAGTTCACAATGTAAATTTAAAAACTGCTATTCAGAATCGTAAATTAAACGATTGGGAATTGAACGGCGAATATATCCGTGTAATATTTGATGCAATGTTAGCGAGCGACGTATATAAAGAATATATGGCTTCTGAAGAAACTACATATGCCGATGATCGTGCGTTTTTAGCTAAATTGTTCTCAGAGGTAATTGCGCCAAATGAAAAATTATACGAATATTTTGAAGATCAAAAATTAACATGGCTTGATGATTTGCCAGTTGTCAACACTTTGATTTTGAAATCGATCAAACAATGCAAGCCCGGAAAAGAGCGAATTTTTCTTCCTGAATTGTATAAAGATGATGAAGATAGGGAGTTTGTGAAGGATTTATTTACGAAAACAGTCTTAAATGATGATATGTTAACGACTGAAATTCAAGGAAAAACACCTAATTGGGATAAAGATAGAATTGCCAATTTAGATTTAATTTTGCTTAAAATGGCGATTTGCGAATTCTTAAAATTTCCTTCAATCCCTGCAAAAGTCACGATAAATGAATATATTGAGCTCGCAAAAGAATATTCTACGTCGAAAAGTAGTATGTTTGTAAACGGAATTTTAGACAAATTAATTAAAGAGTATAAAAAAGAAAATAAGTTAAATAAAATCGGTCGCGGTTTGATGTAACGAAAACAATTATTAAATTTACCATTCAAAATTTTAAGTACTATGATCAGAAAAGGATTTTTATTATTAGGAGCTATGTCGCTTGTCTTATTCACATCATGTAAAGACGATGCAACAAAAAAAGTAAATAGCGAAAATGTTGCACAAGCAGCACAAAGAGATGCAGTAGCAAAAAACTTTGCAGCAATGACATTTGAAAAAACAGAGCATGACTTTGGAACTATCAATGAAGGTGACCAAGTGGAAACTACTTTTAAGTTTACAAACACTGGAACTGCACCTTTATTAATTTCAGGAATTAAAGGAAGTTGTGGATGTACTGTTCCTAACGATTGGCCAAAACAACCTATCGCACCAGGAGCTGAAGGACAGTTTACAGTAAAGTACAACTCTACAAACAAGCCAAACCTTAAAACAAATACTGTTACGGTAACGGCTAACACTGAAACAGGTTCAGCACGTGTTAATATCAAAGCATTTGCAACGCCTAGCCCAGAGTTAGAAGCTAAAAGAGCAAAAGCAAAAGTAGAAAGAGATGCTAGAATGAAAGCACAACAAGAAGCTCAAAAAGCTGCTGGTGCAAAAAATGGAACTGAAGTAAAAACGGGTTCAACTCAAGCAGGGCACGAAGGACACAATCATCAATAAATATTAATGGGAGAGTTAAGTCAATTTATACCGTTATTATTAATGGTTGTTGTAGTATACTTTTTTATACTAGCACCAAGCATTAAACGACAAAAAAAAGAAAAGAATTTCATGGTATCCATCAAAAAAGGTGATCGTGTGATTACCAAAAGTGGAATACATGGAAAAATTGTTGAGCTTAATGATAAAGACAACACTTGCATTATTGAAACTTTAGCAGGGAAAATTAAATTTGAACGCGCTGCACTTTCTGCGGAAGCATCCGTAAAAATCAATACGCTTCCTGCAAAAAAATAATACAAGCTTTTATAGCATAAAAAAAGCATCGTGAAAACGATGCTTTTTTGTTTTTATAAAATTTTAAAAGTCAATTATCGATATGAATCATTCAAACCTTTACCCTCCAAAATCATAGGAATTATTTTTTTGAGTCTACTTTCTTTAGTCGCAACTCTTTTTGCAGTACTTATATATTCAGCGTATTCTTTTTGTTTGTAATTTGATAATTTTTCAAAAGCAGTTTCTAACTTTTTGTCCGCTTCAAAAGCAACTTTCAATTCGTTAGAAATCACAATCGAAGTATCTTTTTTCATGACAACTGTTTTTCCATCTATTTGATATTGTACAGCTTCGTCAATATAAACTTTCACTAAATCTTCTGGAATTATATCAGCTACTGTAAATTTCCAATGTCGCATGGCTTGTGTTTTTCCTTCTTGCGCATTTACCAAAAGGTTTGCTTCATCTTTCAATAAAGCACCTTGGTAAAACCATAATCCAACATGCGATTTAAAAGCACTCAAACCTAAAATATTCTTTCCATCAACTGTAAACACAGGAATATTCCATTTGATCGTTTCTTTAACAGCAGAATTTTTCAGCACAATATTTCGCAATACATGCAGTTTAGCTGCCCATTCAGGGAAACTAGCAATGTATTCTTCTGCGGAAGCGTATTTTTTCATGAAAATTACTTTTTATACTTCTCAGCAGTCAATTCCGTAATTTTCACAATCACTTCAATAGCACTTAATATACTTTCTACCGGAACATATTCATAACGTCCGTGAAAATTATGTCCGCCAGCAAAAATATTTGGACACGGTAAACCCATAAATGATAACTGCGAACCGTCAGTTCCTCCACGAATTGGTTTGATAATTGGTGTAATTCCTACTGCTTTCATAGCTTCTTCAGCAATATCTACAATGTGAAAAACAGGTTCAACCTTTTCTTTCATATTGTAATATTGATCTTTCATAACCAATGTTACAGGATCGTATGTATACCGACTGTTAATATCTTCGGCAATCTTGCCAATTAACTCTTTTCGTGCTTCAAACTTATCTTTGTCATGATCTCTCACAATATATTCCAACGAAGCTTCTTCCACACTACCTTTTATAGTATGCAAATGATAAAATCCTTCACGACCCGAAGTTTCTTGCGGAACATCATGTGGCGGCAATGCATTCATAATTTCATTCGCAATTAAAATAGAATTGATCATTTTTCCTTTGGCATATCCTGGATGAACGATTTTACCTTTAATAGCAATTTTTGCGCTTGCTGCATTAAAATTTTCATATTCCAACTCGCCAATTTCGCTTCCGTCCATTGTATACGCCCAATCTGCACCAAACTTTGCTACATCAAACTTGTGTGCGCCACGACCAATTTCTTCATCTGGCGTAAAGCCAATACGAATTTTTCCATGTTTTATTTCTGGATGATTGATGAGGTATTCCATTGCAGAAACAATTTCGCAAACTCCAGCTTTATCATCTGCGCCAAGCAACGTTGTTCCGTCAGTAGTAATTAAGGTTTGTCCTTTATATAATAATAAATCTTCAAAATAATCAGGCGAAAGCACAATATTCTGTTCAGCATTTAAAACGATATCTTTTCCGTCATAATTATGCACAATTTGCGGTTTTACATTTGCGCCAGTAAAATCTGGAGAAGTATCAATATGTGACACAAAACCAATCGTAGGAACTTCATGCGCTACATTACTAGGCAAGGTTGCCATAATGTAAGCGTTATCGTCAATAGTTACTTCGGAGAGTCCAATTTTATTTAATTCATCTACTAATAAATTCGCTAAATCCCATTGTTTTGCTGTACTTGGTGTCGTTTCTGAAGTTTCATCAGATTCTGTGTCAATCGTTACATAACTAATAAATCTATCTATAATATGTTGCATATGTGCTCTTTTTCTTCAAAAGTAATTGATTTCTCAATATTCATAAAGTGTTGGGCTATTATTTTTATTATAATGAACGAAATAGGCGAAATTGATATCAATTTAACAATAGTTTAAGATAAAATTTCATTTTTTGTCTTTGTTAAGAAAAAATAAGTTAAATTCCCAGAACTATAAAAACCAATAATATGATAAAAAATTACTTCATTTTGATGTTGACAACACTCTTGTTTTCAACATTTTCTTATGCTCAAGTCGCTGGAACAGTGACAGATGACACTTCAACTCCGTTGCTAGGAGTTTCTATTGTAGTCAAAGGAACTACCAAAGGTGCAATTTCTGATTTTGATGGAAATTACAAAATTGACGCTAAACAAGGAGCTATTTTAGTATTCTCCTATGTTGGTTATGAAACTCAGGAAGTAACCGTAAACGGAAACACAGTTAATGTAACAATGGTATCAGGACTTGGTCTTGATGAAGTTGTACTTATTGGATCTCGTAATGCTAACAGAACAGCGACTGACACAGCTGTACCAGTAGATATATTGGATGTTAATGAATTAAAAGAAAGATCGCCACAAATTACTGTTACAGAAATTCTAAACTATGCGGCACCTTCTTTTTCATCGAATCCACAATCTATTTCTGATGGAACAGACCACATTGCGCCTGCATCATTAAGAGGTTTAGGACCAGACCAAGTATTGGTTTTAATCAATGGAAAAAGAAGACACAAAACGGCTTTAGTAAATGTAAATGGTACATTTGGTAGAGGTAGTGTTGGTACCGATTTATCCTCAATACCATCTAATGCAATTGATAGAATTGAAATTTTAAGAGATGGAGCTGCTGCACAATATGGTTCTGATGCCATTGCAGGAGTGATCAATATCGTTTTAAAGAAAGACACTAACAAACTTCAATTAAGTTTAACTGCTGGAGCTAATTTTACAAGCGAAAGCGGACCAGATGAGAATATTGATGGAGAAAAAGTGAATGTTGGTGTAAACTATGGGCTTCCAATTGGAGACGAAGGTGGATTTATTAACTTTACTGGAAACTTCAATTTTAGAGGTGCAACGAATAGAATGCAAGAATGGCAAGGACAAATATTCAATGCGTATAACTCTATTGAAAGAGTTGCTGATGCTGCAGGTTATGATACTTCTTTATTATTAGATAATGACTTTACTGATATTTTTAACTTTGCGGGTGCTGCCGGAATTACCTTAACAGGATCGGAAACACAAGCAGAACTTAGAACCATATTAGGTGCTGATGTAACAGACAGTGAATTAGCTGCTAGAGGACAACAACGTAGTGATTATAATATGAGAGTTGGACAATCTGAACTTAGAGGCGCACAGTTTTTTGGAAACATGGAAATTCCTTTAGGAGAAGATTTAGACTTCTATGCTTTTGGAGGTATTGGATACAAAAATGGAAATGCGGCAGGATTCTACAGATTGCCATATCAAAGTAGAGCGTACACGCCAGCTTATATAAATGGTTTCTTACCAGAAATTAATTCAAACATAACTGACAAAGCAATTGCAGTTGGAATTAGAGGAAAATTAGGAGACTGGAATGTAGATTTTAGCAATAACTTTGGAAAGAATTCATTCTTATACAGAATTAGTAACTCTAACAATGCATCTTTAGCAAACTCAACACCATTTGAAGCAGATGCAGGAGGATTCAATTACAGTGAAAACACAAGTAATGTGGATCTTAATAAATATTATGAAGACATTTTCGCTGGATTCAACGTCGCTTTTGGAGCAGAATACAGAGTAGAAAACTACGCAATTGTCGCTGGAGAAGAAAACTCATATGCACAATACAATACATTAGGAAACATTCATGATCCTACAGATCCAAACTCAGTAGTGCCAACAGATTTCTTTGGTAGTAGTAGACCAGGAGGAATTCAAGTATTTCCTGGATTCAAGCCAGAAAATGAAGTAAATGCATTCAGAAACTCTATTGCTGGATACATTGATGTAGAAGCAGATTTTACGGAATCTTTTATGGTTGCAGCAGCAATTCGTTTTGAAGACTTTTCAGATTTTGGAAGTACAGTAAATTTCAAATTAGCTACTAGATTGAAAGCAACTGACAATATAAATATTAGAGCAGGATTTCAAACAGGATTTAGAGCACCTTCATTACACCAAATTCATTACAACTCAACGTCTACATTATTCGTAAACGGAGTTCCTAATGAAGTTGGAATTTTCTCAAACACATCTCGTGTTGCACGATTATTAGGAATTGAGGAATTAAAAGAAGAAACTTCTACTGGATTTACGTTAGGATTTACTGCTAAAATTCCAAACGCAAATTTAAAGTTAACAATAGATGGTTATCTAATAAACATTGATGACAGAGCTATCTTAACAGGTCAGTTTGACGCGAATGGAAATGCAGAACTAGCAAGTTTATTCGCGCAAGCAAATGCAAGTCAAGCGGCATTCTTTGCAAACTCTGTGGATACACAAACAAAAGGTATTGATATTGTTGTAGATCATAAAGCAACGTTGTCAGACAATTTAAAACTGACAAACACATTATCATTTACATTATCAAAAACGACTGTTGAAGAAGTAAAAGTTCCGACTGCAATATCAAATGCAGGATTATCGGATACATATTTTGATAACACAAGCAGATTGTATTTAGAAGCAGCAGTTCCAAGAACGAAAGGAAACTTATCGCACAACCTTAAAATAGGAGATAAGTGGAACATCTTTTTAAGAAACAGTTACTTCGGTGAAGTAGAAGAAGCTACAAACAATACGGATCCTACTGTAGAAAGAATCTATGCTGGTAAAATTGTTACAGACTTAAGTTTTGGATACAGCGTAAGCGAAAGCCTAAAACTAACGTTGGGAGCAAACAACTTATTAGATGTATATCCAGATCAATCTGATCCAGCTTTTCAATCAAGCGGAAGATTCTTGTATTCTAGACGTTCTACACAATTTGGAACAAACGGAAGACACGTTTTTGCAAGATTAAGTTTATCTTTATAAAATACAATACACTTTAAAATTATTAAAAAGGCTCCATAATTTGGAGTCTTTTTTTGTTTTTTTTAAAATAGAAATATCAAGAATTTGTTGGCGATTTGAAAAAGAACATGTTTTAAATAAAATTATTTAACCTGAGTTTGATATAAAGTTTCAGAGTGTTTTTTTGTCTTTTCCGCAGTATAGCAGGGATTTTTCGTTAAGAATTTTCGAATCCTTGGAGAAAATTTAGAAAAATTCATGCGGTTTTAGTTTTTTTCAAAAAGAAAAACTAAAAATACCTCTGGAAAAGCGCACTTTCTTTTGTTTCTTTTCTTTGTGCGAGCAAAGAAAACGAAAATAAAAATCAAATAGTTAGCACAAAGTCTTTGTTCTAGACTCTAGAAGCGTAGCGGTCTTATATCTTTTATCGGACAAAACTAAAATAAAATAATACTTGAAAAGATTTCACTTCTATAAATTACATTATTTTTGCACAAACAATACAACATGTACCAATTCCTCGTAAAACCTATACTGTTTCTTTTTGATCCTGAAAAAGTACATCACTTTACCTTTTCATTAATTAGAACACTTTCTAAAATTCCTTTCATGAGAAGTCTTTTCAGAGGAATGTATGTTGTGAATGACAAACGTTTAGAACGAACTGTTTTTGGATTAACCTTTAAAAATCCTGTGGGTTTAGCTGCCGGATTTGATAAAGATGCCAAACTCTACAATGAGCTCTCAAACTTTGGTTTTGGTTTTATTGAAATAGGAACGTTGACGCCAAAACCACAAATTGGAAACCCTAAAAAACGGTTGTTTCGCTTAAAGCAAGATGAAGCAATTATAAACCGAATGGGATTCAACAATGGTGGCGTTCATGAAGCTGTGACACGTTTAAAGAAAAACAAAGGTGTATTAATTGGTGGAAACATCGGGAAGAATAAAACCACGCCAAACGAAAGTGCTGTTGAAGATTACAAAATTTGTTTTGAAGCGTTATTTCCGCATGTAGATTACTTTGTAGTAAATGTAAGTTCGCCCAATACTCCAAATTTACGTGCGTTGCAAGACAAAGAACCGTTGACAAAGTTACTGACAACCTTGCAAACGATGAACAATGCGAAAGATGCTCCGAAGCCAATTCTACTAAAAATTGCACCCGATTTAACCAACGAACAACTGGAAGATATCATAGAAATTATTGCGGAAACTAAAATTGCTGGCGTAATTGCTACAAACACAACAATTTCGCGTGAAGGTTTGCAATCGGAAGCCAAAGGTGAAATGGGCGGATTAAGTGGAAAACCACTCACAAATCGTTCTACGGAAGTGATTCGATTTCTAGCAGAAAAAAGCAACAAAGCGTTTCCAATCATTGGCGTTGGAGGAATTCACTCAGCAGAAGATGCATTAGAAAAACTAGAAGCTGGTGCAGATTTAGTTCAACTCTACACAGGATTTATTTATGAAGGTCCAAAATTGATTAAAGAGATTAACAAGCGAATTTTACAAGAATTGTAGTTTAAGATATATGCATTATAAACAATGATTAGAGTACTACATATATCAACATTCATGATTATAGGATTCTTTCTGTTTGGTTGCAGTAATCAAGAAGCTAGATTGAAATCAATTGAAAAAGAATTGTTTATTAAGCTACCTGTAAATATTGAAGTAATCCAAGATGATGATATTTCGCATAATGGGTTTGAAAGTGATTATACCCAAATTGTTACATTAAAATTTGAAAAAGAAGAATTTGAAGAACTTATTGATCAAATTGAAAGTTCACCATTTTTCAATGAGTTAAGGAGATTTGATGGTAAATCTAAACCGTTTCCCAATGATAAAATCAGCAAAGAACACAAAATAATACTTGATTCCTTAACTGCCGAAGCAAGAAGTGGAACTTGGATAAAAGATAAAGTTAATTACAAATACATAGACTTTTTTACTTGGTCAGATTTTTGTGACGCTTATATAAACACTACCAACAGAACATTAAAATATACTCATAATCATTTATAAAACGTATCACTTTTGCGCTACTGCCAAATATTAAACTCGTAACTTTCCATACACATCGTTGGCTTTAATTTATAAATCGCATATAAATTGCTGGTGAAATAAACAACAAACACATTTCAATGATTAATAGATTACAATTTTCAATAGATATTAAGGCAGAGAAAACCAAGATATGGAAAGCACTCTGGAACGAGCGTTCCTATCGCGACTGGGTCAGCGTATTCTTTGAAGGCTCTTATGCAATTACCGAAAATTGGGAAGAAGGCAGTAAAGTAGTATTCCTTGCTCCAGATCAAAGTGGTATTTACAGTAGCATCGAAACACATATTCCAAATAAAATTATGATGTTTAAGCATATCGGAAATGTGTTAAATGGAAAGGAACAACCTATTGATGATGAAACAAAAAAATGGTCCGGAGCCACGGAAACTTATACACTTACTGAAGGAACAGAAAGCAACACACTTACTGTTGAAATAGATGTCCTTGATGAACATCTTAACTTTATGACAACTACATTTCCGAAAGCATTGGAAAAGGTGAAGAATAACTGCTATAACACATAAAAAAAGCCCAATAAACAACGAAGTTCATTGGACTTTTTAATAAATACTTATCGTTCATGATGATCTGCTTCTTGTTGACTCAAACCGATAAAAAACAAAATTGCGCCTACAAAGGTCATACCAATTCTAATTGCCCATCCTGTGGTTTCTCCCCAATTATCAATCCACATCAAAAGTGTAAATTGCATATTCATAAAAGATAAAATAATGGAGCCAATCCCAAAAATGGCTAAGTACATACCAATGGTTTTCATATGTTAATTGTTAGTTAGGAAATAAATATATAAAAAAGATTGTAATAATTTGAGTTTTCCTTAATATTGCTTTCTTATGCAGTTTGAAATTCTCATATCTTTTTGTATTGCCACTTCGTTACTTGCCATTACGCCAGGACCAGACAATATCTATGTATTAATGCAAAGTATTGTAAACGGACGAAAATATGGAATAGCAACCGTTTTAGGACTCATGACAGGTTGTATCATTCACACTTCGGTGGTTGCATTTGGCGCTTCAACCATTCTCAAACAAAATCCTAGGTTGTTCTTTATTATCAAACTATTTGGGGCATTATATTTGGTATATCTTGCGTATAAAGTTTATGCAAGTTCGGGCAATATTGAATTGGGAAGCGACGCAATTCCTAAAAAAAGCGTTTGGCAATTATTCAAACAAGGATTTATTATGAATGTATTAAATCCGAAAGTTACACTATTTTTTCTGGCGTTATTTCCAGGGTTTCTATTTAGTGAAACGATGAACGAAGTAATTCAGTTTTACATATTAGGATTGCTTTTTATGTTAGTATCGTTTATTATCTTTAGTGGAATTGCCGTCTTAGCGGGAATCATTTCGGACACGATTAAAAAGCATAAAAACATCGGAATCTATCTAAAATGGACGCAAATAATTGTGTTTATTGGAATTGCAGTATTTATTATGATTAATTAACGTGAGTTCGATATAAAATTTCAGAGTGTGTTTTTGTCTTTTCCGCAGTATAGCAGGGATTTTTCGTTAAGAATTTTCGAATCCTTGGAGAAATCGAAGATTCATGAACTCCATTGTTGAAAATAGAAACCAGTGAACTAAAATTTAGAAAAATTCATGCGGTTTTAGTTTTTTTCAAAAAGAAAAACTAAAAATACCTCTGGAAATCGAAGATTCATGAGTTCCAAAATATAAAATAGAAATCACACGAACTAAAAGCGCACTTTCTTTTGTGAAGCCTGTGCTGAACTTGATTCAGTATTCTTTGTGCGAGCAAAGAAAACGAAAATAAAAATAAAAATAAAATACTTAGCACTTATTTTAAAATATGATCAAAATTTTATTTGAGTAAACTTATGTCGAACTCACGTTAATTAAGATAATTGATCATAGTCTGATGATTTCAAAAGAATCATCTTTTTGTTAAAAAAATACGCTCAGGCTAAAAAAATATTTCCTAAAACGTTTTCGTTGCCTATCTTTGACAATCTATGGAAAACATTAAAATAATAGAATGCCCACGAGATGCTATGCAAGGCATCAAAATGTTTATTCCTACGGAAAAAAAAGTACAATACATTCAATCATTGCTTCGTGTTGGTTTTGATACGATCGATTTTGGAAGCTTTGTTTCTCCGAAAGCCATTCCACAAATGGTTGATACTGCTGAGGTTTTATCCAAATTAGACTTATCTACAACCAAAAGCAAGCTCTTAGCAATTGTTGCCAATATTCGTGGCGCATCTGACGCAAGTACACATCCAGAAATTCAATACTTAGGCTATCCGTTTTCCATTTCTGAGAATTTTCAAATGCGGAATACTCACAAAACCATTGCAGAATCGATAGAAACATTACAAGAAATTTTAAACATAGCTGACAAAACAGACAAAGAAGTTGTTGCATATCTTTCGATGGGATTTGGAAATCCGTACGGCGATCCTTGGAATGTGGAAATAGTAGGCGAGTGGACAGAAAAACTTTCCAATATGGGCGTAAAAATCTTGTCATTATCAGATACAATTGGTTCTTCCACACCAGAAGTGATTGAGTATTTATATGCAAACTTGATTCCTAACTATCCAGAAATCGAATTTGGCGCGCATTTACACACCACACCAACTTCGTGGCACGAAAAAATTGATGCGGCTTACAAAGCAGGCTGTAGACGTTTTGATGGCGCAATTCAAGGTTTCGGCGGTTGCCCGATGGCAAAAGATGAACTTACAGGAAACATGCCAACCGAGAAAATGGTTTCGTATTTCACGGCAGCAAAAGCAAACTCAGGTGTGCATGCCATGAGTTTTGAATCATCTTACAATGAAGCTTCTAAGATTTTCAATCAATATCATTAGGAAATTTATCAGTTGTCAGTATTCAGTTATCGGTTATTAGTTCTCAGTCACAAGTAACTAACAACTTCTCATAAGAATAACTACAAAAAAACAAATAATAATTATAAATGTTAAATGCTGAATTTTAAATTAAAAAGTTTCTATGATCGATTAAAAAATTAATTTTACTCCTAAACTCCTAAACTCCTAAACTCCTAAACTCCTAAACTCCTAAACTCCATACTCACTACTAATACCTAACTACTAAAACCACATTAACAAATTGTTATCTATTATAACAATAGTATATATTATATAAAATGTAGTATATTCGCATGCAATTATATCATAATTGCGACATGACAGCACACAACGACAAAATTTTAGGCGAAGGACTCACATATGACGATGTTTTATTAGTTCCCGCTTTCTCCGAAGTACTTCCAAGAGAAGTCAACATTCAAACAAAATTTACAAGAAACATAACGATCAACGTTCCTATCATTTCGGCAGCGATGGATACAGTTACCGAATCGGCAATGGCAATTGCAATGGCGCGTGAAGGTGGAATTGGTGTGTTACACAAAAACATGTCCATTGAACGGCAAGCACAAAAAGTTAGAAAGGTAAAACGTGCCGAAAGCGGAATGATTATCGATCCAGTAACGTTACCACTAACAGCAACTGTTGCGGATGCAAATGCAAACATGAAAGAACACAGCATTGGCGGAATTCCAATTGTGGACGAAAACGGAATCCTAAAAGGAATAGTAACGAACAGAGATTTACGTTTTGAGCACGACAATGAGCGTCCAATTGTTGAGGTAATGACAAGTAAAAACTTGATCACTTCTTCCGAAGGAACTTCATTAAAAGATGCAGAAGCAATTCTTCAAAAACATAAAATAGAAAAACTTTTAATTGTAGATGATACATACAAACTAAAAGGATTAATCACATTCAGAGATATTACCAAAGTAACGCAAAAGCCAATTGCAAACAAAGATACTTTTGGACGTTTGCGAGTTGCGGCAGCTTTAGGTGTTACTTCAGATGCTGTGGAAAGAGCAGCAGCGTTAGTAAAAGCTGGAGTTGATGCCGTTGTGATTGATACCGCGCACGGACACACTAAAGGCGTTGTAGACGTTTTAAAAGCCGTAAAAGCGAAGTTTCCGGACTTAGATGTCATTGTTGGAAATATTGCCACAGGTGATGCCGCTCGGTATTTAGTAAAAGCTGGCGCAGATGCAGTAAAAGTTGGAATTGGTCCAGGATCAATCTGTACAACGAGAATTGTTGCAGGAGTTGGTTTTCCTCAATTTTCAGCAGTATTGGAAGTTGCTGCGGCAATTAAAGGTAGTGGCGTTCCAGTTATTGCAGATGGAGGAATTAGATATACTGGAGACATTCCAAAAGCAATAGCGGCTGGCGCAGATTCTGTTATGTTAGGTTCATTATTAGCTGGAACAATGGAATCTCCAGGAGAAACTATTATTTACGAAGGAAGAAAATTCAAATCATATCGTGGAATGGGTTCCGTAGAAGCAATGAAAGAAGGTTCAAAAGATCGGTATTTTCAAGATGTAGAAGCTGATATCAAAAAATTAGTTCCAGAAGGAATTGTTGGACGTGTTCCATATAAAGGAAACTTAGACGAAAGCATTCATCAATTTATTGGCGGATTGCGCGCAGGAATGGGATATTGTGGTGCTAAAGACATAGAAACTTTGAAAGAAACTGGACAATTTGTACGAATTACGGCAAGTGGAATCAATGAAAGTCATCCGCATGATGTAGTAATTACCAAAGAATCACCAAACTATTCAAGAAGATAGTTTTTTACTACTAGAAAATAAATATAATAAAGGCTATCAACTTAAAAAGTGATAGCCTTTATTTATTAAACTGTATTTTTTTTAGTGTCCAGGAGGTGCACATTTAGCAGCGCAAATACCAAAAAAACTTGTTTGTGCTCCGTAGCATAAATCTACAAAATATGTTCCGAAAGTTCCTCCTTTAATTTCTTCTTCAGTAAGCGAAGAAACAGTTACCTTTTTTAAAAATAACTCTTTGTTTAATGTTCTTTTTTTCATAATTATGGTTTTTGATTTGATACTAAGATATAAAATCATCTCTTTTAAAGAAAAAATATAGTAAAGAAAATTCAGACATTGCCTCAAATTAACGAATTTGAGTTCAATTTAAAACATATAAAAAGCCTTGTATTTCAATGAAATACAAGGCTTTTTATATTATATTAAAAAATACGTTATTTTTTAGTCAACTTTCAATCCAAGTTTCTTGGCTGTTTTCAGTGTGATGTCAAACAACGGATCAACGTATGCTAATTCGTTCCCATCAAGTGTAAAAACTTGCGTAAACTTTTCTTCTTTAGCAATAGTTGCAACAGCATTACCTACTTTTTTGTACAACGGACGCATTAACTCTTCTTGCTTCAATTGCGCTAACTGTGCAGCGTTTTGTCTAAACTTTTGAATGTCAGATTCAAGCTCAAAAATCTCTTGTTGCTTTTTCTTTTTGGCTTCTTCTGTCATGGTTGCGAATGCTTTGTTAGCTTCCTCAACTTCTTTTCCGTATGCATCAAGCTTTATTTTCAAATCGCTTTGTAATTGCTTTTCATACGCTTGAATTCCAGCTTTCACCTGAGCAATTTCAGGTAGTTTAGAAACAATAATATTAATATTAACTGTTCCTACTTTTGTTTGAGCAGAAGCTGCAAACGAAAAAAATACGATTGCTACTGTGCAAAGTAAATGTTTAATTCTCATCTAATTAAATTTTGTTTTTCAAAGTTGGCTAATGTAATGAAAACATCATACCAAAAAAACGATAACTCATAAAATTAACGTTTTTTTATGGGATTAATTTACTAATTGACCTCTGTGCGGCTTCAATTTTTCACGCATAAAGGGAACATCATTCTGATTGATAATCATAGTAGCGCAAACGTGCATTTCTGAAAATTCTTCTACTGTAACTGATTCACTTTCAATATTTTCCATACGAATGAAATCATTTAAGTGAATGCAATGATGTTCCGCAGTGCGCTTTGCTGTTGGACCTCTAAAGTCCCAAATCAGTTTTACTTTGTCCATGTTTTAATAATTTCTACAAAATTAAACTTATCATACCAAATAAACTTTAAAAGCATAAAAAAAGCGAATGAAAACCATTCGCCTTTTACTATATATTTTGAGAAGCTACGTTATTTAGCTACAATTTTGAATGTCTTTGAAAATTCTGCAGAAGAAATTTTTACGATATAAATATTATTTTTCGGTAAATCTAAATACTTACTAAAACTTCCGTTGATCGCAATATTTTTTAAATCAACTACTTTACGACCTAATAAATTATAGATTGCAATAGTAGCAGTTGTATTAATTCCTGAAATGCTCAATTTTCCACCGCTGTAGCTCGTGTTCACTTTCGTACGATCACGATCATTACTATTTAGTGTAGAGCTATTTAAAGTCGCATCCACCAAATCGATATACATATTAGCTGATTGATTGTTTCCGCCGCCGCCAAATTGATTTTGGAATAAAAAGTCGATTCCTAAAATAGTTTCATTCACTAAAGAAGGAAACAAGCGTCCGGGCGTAAATGTAATTTCATAAGTATTTGATGCAACACTTGCGTCGCCATCTGTTAAATTTAAAACAGGTTGCCAACTTAAATCATTAAAATCTGCAGGAACTGCTTGAAAGCTACCATTATTTGTACGCAATCCTAAATACATGTGGATAAACGTTTGATTTTCTGTGTAAAAATTATTGATAATATCAGCATCTTCAAATCGAACCGTGATTTGATCGTTGATAGTTGCAACAGATGCTGTTTCCGTACTTCCCGCGCCATTATAGCCAGTAAAGTTGAACAGTTCCTGTGAAAATGCTAATGTAGAAACTAGCATAAAAAAAGTAAAAAAGTAGATTTTTTTCATAAAGCAATTTTAATCATTACAAGTATAGTTTAAAAAAGATTGATTTCAAAATAGAAAACCTATCTTTTTATAATAAAATACCAAAAATTAAGCCAAAAAGTAAAAAATAGCACAATAATACACATGCTAATATGTTGTGTACTATTGATGAATTGTTATTTTTGTCTTTCTCAAAAAAAAATATAATGAAAAAGAGCATTCAATTACTTCTTATTCTTTTGGTATCGCTAACAAGTTTTGCACAGTCCAAAAAAGATAAAGTTTTATTTTCTATTGAAGGTGAACCAACATACGTTTCTGAATTTGTAAGAGTTTATAAAAAGAACCTTGATATTATTGATGAAAAGGATCAAAAAGAAATTGAGGAATATTTTCAGCTTTTTCTTGAATATAAGTTGAAGCTGAAGGAAGCCAGAAACCTTAATCTTAACGAAAAAGATGCATATATAAAGGAATTGGCAGGATATCGTAAGCAATTAGCTAGAAGTTATATGACAGATACGAACGCAACAGAAAAATTGGTTAGAGAAGCCTATGAGCGTTTACAAAAAGAAGTAAAAGCAAGTCATATATTAATAAATGTTTCTTTAGATGCTGCACCAAAAGATACATTGGTTGCGTATGAGAAAATCATGAATTTGCGTCAATCTATAGTTGATGGAGCAGATTTTGGAGAAGTTGCCATGCAAAATTCTGGAGATCCTTCGGCAAAATCTAATAAAGGTAATCTTGGTTATTTCTCTGCATTTAGAATGGTATATCCTTTTGAGTCAGCTGCTTTTACTACTAAAATCGGAGAAACGTCAATGCCAGTTCGTACACAATTTGGATATCATATTATTAAAGTAGAAGACGTTCGTGAAAATGTTGGAGAAATTACAGTTGCACATATTTTATTGTCTGATAAAAAAGAGGACGAAAATAAAGAGAATCCTGAAGAAAAAATAAATGATATCTACACGCAACTACAAGCTGGCAGTGATTTTGGAGCGTTGGCAAAACGTTTTTCTGAAGATAGAAGTTCCGCTGTAAATGACGGTAAATTGCCGAAATTTGGACGCGGACGTTTGCGCTCAAAGATATTTGAAGATGCTGCATTCGGTTTAAAAGAAGCAAATCAATTTTCAAAACCATTCAAATCTGAGTTTGGTTGGCACATTGTAAAATTGATCTTATCGCATGAAATGAAAAGCTTTGAAGATGAAAAATCGGTGTTGGAGCGTAAAATAAAAAACGACAAAAGAGCAAGTGTCATTAATACGTCTGTTATTAAAAAAATAAAAAAGCGATACACAATTACGGAAAGTGAAAACGGAAGAAAAGATTTCTATGCGTTGGCAGATGCTACTTTTTTCAGTCGAAACTGGAAGAAACCAACAGATAGTATCTTCTTAAATAAAACACTATTTCAAGTAAAAGATACAAAAATAACGTATGATGAGTTTGCTACGTATTTATTGAAAGTAAGTACGCGGTTTGCAAACAAAAAACCTACTCCAGAAAGTTTCATCAATCATCAATATACACAATTTATGGATGCGCAATTGTTGGCATTCTACGAAAGTGATTTAGAAAATGTAAACGAAGATTTTGCTGCTATTCACGCAGAATATCGCGATGGATTGTTGCTATTTGATTTAATGGAAACTGAAATTTGGGAAAAAGCAAAAATTGATACGTTGGGCTTGGAAAAATTCTTCAATGAGAACAAAGAAAACTACAAATGGGAAAAACGTGTAGAAGCTGTTGTTGCTTCTTGTACGCAAGAAAATGCGGCAAAACAGGTGCAACATTTGCTAAAAGAAGGAAAATCGTTAGATGAAATCAAGGCAGCTATTAATAAGGACAGCAAAGTAAATGTGATTTTTTCGCCGGGTGTTTATGAAGAAGGACACAGAAATCTTCCGAAAGGATTCAAATTTGAAAAAGGTGTTTCTGAAATATTTGAAGATGGAAAAACAGATTTCACTATTGTAAAGGTAAACGAAATTGTTCCTGAGAGTTACAAGGAATTATCTGAAATCAAAGGAAAAGCAATCAGCGATTATCAAGTATATCTTGAAAAAAATTGGGTTAAAAGCTTAAAGAAAAACTACAAAGTTAAGATCAACAGAAAAGTATATCGCAAACTAGAAAAATTCGTTAAATAAAACCTATTGAGAAAATTAATCTTTTTAATTCCTGTCTTTTTATGTGTTTCGTGCGAATACTTTCAATCGTCGTATGAAGGCGAACCTGTTGCCAGAGTTGGTGAAAACTATTTATATAAAAGTGACTTAGCGCCATTACTTTCTGAAAACATGACTTCGGATGACAGCACAATTATTGTCAATAATTATATAAATAGATGGGCAACACAAGAATTATTCATTCTGCGTTCAAAAATCAATTTGTCGCAAGAAAAGCAAGATGCGTTTGAAGCATTAATTGCTGAATATCGACGCGATTTATACATAGAAGCGTACAAAGAAGCCATTGTAAAGAAAACGATTGATACAACCGTAACGGCTTTTGATGAAGCTGCATATTACGATTCAAACAAAGAAAACTTTAAATTGAATGTAGAGTTGCTAAAACTGCGCTACATAAATATTGGGAAAGACAATTCTAATATTGAAGAAATCACGGAACGTTTTAAGCGTTTTGAAGCGGAAGATAAAACAATATTAGATTCATTAGCAATTCAATTTAACAATTATTCGCTCAACGATTCTATATGGGTAAAAGAAACGCAGGTGTTCAATAAAATTCCTGTAATCACTGCTGAAAATAAAGAGAAATACTTAAAAAAATCACAATTTTATCAAATAGAAGATTCATTAGAAGTATATTTGGTGCGAATTGAGGATAAGCTCGGCAGAAACGACATTGCGCCACTTGCGTATGTGCGTCCTACAGTACGACAAATCATCCTTAATAAGCGCAAGCTTGAATTTATCAGAAAATTAGAAAAAGACATCACAAAAGATGCAGTTAAGCAAAAACAGTTTGAAACTTACAATTAACACAATGAAGCAAAGTATATATGTACTTGTGCTGCTTGTAGCATTAGGAATGCAAGCGCAAGAAAAGGAAGATGCAACAATGGTTTCTGAAACCGTGAAGGAAGCAAAAATACAAACAATAGACTCCACAAAACCAACGCCAAATCGTATCAAAATTGATGGAGTTTCGGCAGTTGTTGGTGACTATATTATTTTAGAATCTGATGTTGATAAAACACTTTTAGACTTTAAACAACAAGGAATTTCATTAGAAGGATTGACAAGATGTAAATTGTTAGGAAAACTGATGGAAGACAAATTGTATGCACACCAAGCGGTACAAGATAGTATTACCGTTGCTCCAGGTGAAATTAGAGATCGTGTTAATCAAAACATTGAATACTTTAGTAAGCAAACAGGCGGAATGGCAGAATTATTAAAATTCTATGCGATGGAAGATGAAGCTTCGTTGCGTCAGCGTTTAATGGAGATTGTTAAAATACAATTCTTAACACAACGTATGCAAAGCAAAGTGGTGCGTGATGTAGAAATTACGCCAGAAGAAGTACGTCAGTTTTTTGAGAAAATTCCAGTAGATCAACGTCCTGTAATTGGAGTTGAGTTGGAAGTTTCTCAAATTCTTATTGCACCAGAAGCATCACAAGAAGCGGTTGATAAAGTAATTAACAAACTTAAAGGAATAAAAGCAGAAGTAGAAGCAGGTTCAAGTTTTGGAACCAAAGCAATTCTATATTCTAAAGATAGAGCATCAGGTCGTCAAGGTGGATTAATGGCTATTAGTAAAAGAATGTCTTTAGCAAAAGAATTTAAAGATATTGCCTTTTCTTTACAACAAGGAGAAATCTCTGATCCGTTTGAAACAGATTTTGGATGGCATATTGTGATGATTGATAAAGTTCGTGGACAAGAAAGAGATGTACGTCACATTTTATTAATTCCAGAAATTACAAACGAAAAGCTTGAAGAAGCGCGTAAAGAAATTGATACTTTACGTCAACGAATTATGGCAGAAGAACTTACGTTTGATGAAGCTGCACGTTCATTCTCTGATGATAAAGAAACACGAAATAATGGTGGGAAATTAATCAATCCTGCAACTTATGATACACATTTTGAATTGACAAAAATGGATCCTGAGCAATATTCGCAAATAGAACCATTAAAAGGAAACGAAATATCAATTCCATTAATTGACGAAACTAGAACAGGTCAAAAACGATTCAAACTACTAAAAGTAACCAATCGTTACAATGAGCACGTAGCTGATTATTCTAAAGATTACATCAAAATTAAAAGTTTAGCGCTCAAAGAAAAGCAGTTAAAAGAAGTAGAAAAGTGGATTAAACAAAAAATTGAGGATACATATATCAATGTAAATCAAGGTAATCGCGATTGTGAATTTCAAAATAACTGGTTAAAAAAATAATTTCCCTATGTCAGATGTTGCTGCTATTGAAAACCTTGTAAAAAAACACAAGGAACTCAAGAACGAAATCGCTAACATAATTGTTGGTCAAGAAAGTGTAATAGATCAAATACTACTCTCTATATTTTCTGGCGGACATGCCTTATTAATAGGTGTTCCAGGATTGGCAAAAACACTAATGGTAAACACAATTGCCACTACATTAGGACTTAACTTTAAACGTATTCAGTTTACACCAGATTTAATGCCGAGTGATATTCTAGGAAGTGAAATCTTAGACGAATCTCGCAACTTTAAATTCATAAAAGGACCAATTTTTGCCAATATTATCTTGGCAGATGAAATCAACCGAACGCCGCCAAAAACGCAAGCAGCTTTACTAGAAGCAATGCAAGAACGCGCCGTTACAGTTGCAGGACATCATTACAAGTTAGATTTACCTTACTTCGTATTAGCAACACAAAACCCAATTGAGCAAGAAGGAACATATCCGTTACCAGAAGCGCAATTGGATCGTTTTATGTTTGCCATTCACTTAACATATCCAACGTTTGAGGAAGAAGTACAAGTGGTAAAATCGACCACTACAAATGTTGAAAACACCGTAAAACCATTATTTAACGCACAAGAAATCATTGCGATTCAACAATTAGTTCGTAAAATTCCTGTAGCAGATAACGTAGTAGAATATGCAGTTCGTTTAGTTTCTAAAACACGTCCGAAAGAAGCAACTGCTACCGATTTGGTAAAACAATATGTAGATTGGGGAGCAGGACCAAGAGCGTCTCAAAACTTAATCTTAGCAGCAAAAGCACATGCGGCAATTCAAGGGAAATTTTCTCCTGACATTGAAGACGTGCAAGCAGTTACAATTGGAATTCTATCACACAGAGTCATCCGAAACTACAAAGCGGAAGCGGAAGGAATTACGATTGAAAAAATTATTAAGAGTTTGTTTTAAACTGAATTGAAAGATTTAATGATTAAAGGATTCAATAATAGCTTCTTTAACCCTTCAAGCAAAACAAAAAAAATAGTATCATCAAAAAAAGCATCTCAAATTATGAAATTCGTAATTGGAGATGTTTTTTTTGGTTAATTTTAAATTAAATTCAACAAAAAAGAAGATTTAATAAAAATAATGAATCAAAAAGAAAGTTATACTGTCGATTTTTAAAAATCAAGATAATTTCGTAATTTCGCATGACTTTCTAAAAACACTAAAAAACGAAATATATGGCCTTTGATATTGATATGATAAAAAAGGTTTACGCAACAATAGTGGAACGTGTAGATAAAGCGCGTGAAATTACGGGTAAACCATTAACACTTTCAGAAAAAATACTATACTCACATTTATGGGATGGAACGGCAACGAAAGCTTTCGTTAGAGGTAAAGACTATGTAGATTTTGCTCCAGATCGTATTGCGTGTCAAGATGCAACTGCACAAATGGCTTTACTGCAATTTATGCAAGCTGGAAAAACTAAAGTAGCAGTTCCTACAACAGTTCATTGTGATCACCTTATCCAAGCAAAAGTTGGTGCAACGAGTGATTTACAAGCTGCCATGAATAATAGTAGCGAAGTGTTCAATTTCTTAGAATCAGTATCAAACAAATACGGAATTGGGTTTTGGAAACCAGGCGCAGGAATTATTCACCAAGTAGTATTAGAAAATTATGCTTTTCCTGGTGGAATGATGATCGGAACCGATTCACACACCGTAAATGCTGGTGGATTAGGAATGGTTGCCATTGGAGTTGGTGGAGCTGATGCAGTAGATGTAATGGCTGGAATGCCTTGGGAATTAAAATTTCCAAAACTTATAGGTGTTAAATTAACTGGGAAAATTTCTGGTTGGACAGCACCAAAAGATGTCATTCTTAAAGTAGCTGGCATTGTTTCTGCAAAAGGAGGAACTGGCGCAATTGTTGAATATTTTGGACCAGGCGCAATCGGATTATCTTGTACAGGTAAAGGAACTATCTGTAACATGGGAGCAGAAATAGGTGCCACAACTTCTACATTTGGTTACGATGAATCTATGGAACGTTATTTACGTGCAACGGATAGAAGCGATGTTGCAGATGCAGCTAACGAAGTAAAAGAATACCTTACGGGAGATGCAGCAGTATATGCAAACCCTGAACAATATTTTGATCAAGTTATTGAAATTAACTTGTCAGAACTTACTCCATTATTAAACGGACCATTTACGCCAGATTTATCGACAACTGTTGGTTCAGCAATGACCAAAAAAGCACAGGAGAATGATTGGCCAATGCAAGTAGAATGGGGATTAATTGGTTCTTGTACGAATTCATCTTACGAAGATTTATCAAGAGCTTCTTCTATTGCACAACAAGCATTGGACAAAGGGCTGAAAATGAAGTCTGAATTAGGAATCAATCCAGGATCAGAACAAGTACGCTATACAGCTGAACGTGATGGAATCTTGCAAGTTTTCGAAAAACTAGACGCTAAAATATTTACAAATGCTTGTGGACCATGTATTGGACAATGGGCACGATATTCAGATCCTAAAAACGCTCCAAAAAACAGTATTGTACATTCGTTCAATAGAAACTTTGCGAAGCGAGCAGATGGAAATCCAAATACACATGCTTTTGTTGCTTCACCAGAAATTACTGCAGCCATTGCGATTTCAGGTCGTTTAGACTTCAATCCAATCACTGATAAACTTATCAATGAAAATGGAGAAGAAGTAATGTTCGACGAGCCAACAGGATGGGAATTACCACCAAAAGGTTTTGAAGTAAAAGATAATGGATTTTTAGCACCTGAAGAAGATGGTTCTCATGTTCAAATTACTGTAAATCCTGATTCTGAGCGTTTGGAATTATTAACTCCATTTACGCCAATAGGAAATGAAATTAATGGCGCAAAACTATTAATAAAAGCATTTGGTAAGTGTACAACGGATCATATTTCTATGGCTGGACCTTGGTTACGTTTCCGTGGACATTTAGATAATATTTCTAATAACTGTTTAATTGGTGCCGTAAATGCATACAACATGAAAACGAACTTTGTAAAAAGTCAGTTAGATGGTGAGTACGATGCAGTTCCAAAAACAGCACGTGCATACAAAGCAGCAGGAATTTATACAATTGTAGTTGGAGATCATAACTACGGAGAAGGTTCTTCTAGAGAACACGCAGCAATGGAACCAAGACATCTAGGTGTTGCGGCGGTACTTGTAAAATCGTTTGCACGGATTCACGAAACAAACCTTAAAAAACAAGGAATGTTAGGATTAACATTTGCAACTGAAACGGATTACAATTTAATTCTAGAAGATGATACTTTCAACTTCTTAGACTTAAACGAATTTGCACCAGGAAAACCATTAACTATTGAAGCAGTTCATGCAGATGGAAGCAAGGATATCATTGTTGCAAACCATACGTACAACCAAAGTCAGATAGAATGGTACAATGAAGGTTCTGCCTTAAACTTGATTAAAAAAGAAAACGGAGCTGTTTAATTAAAAGCAACTTCTGATTATATACAAAGCCTTAAACGAAAGTTTGGGGCTTTTTTCGTTTTTATACAGCTTTGTACAGGAAAATTGTAAAATTTAAAAGTTTTCAGATTATTTGATAAAAATAATTACCTAGAATAAAATCCTGTTGCAGAATACACTGCTGCTGGTCCGCCACTCATTCCCATTGGTGGAACAATTACGGGCGTTAAAACACCATTTATAGTGAGTGCTACTGTTTTTGCTTCGGCTTCTAAAGAGTCATCATGAAAAGGTAAATTAGGTGATTGTCTATTTACTCTTGTCAAATCTCCAAAATTTGAGAGTTTTAAATGCACATCAAAACCATCAATTTTAACCGTTACTTCTGCAAAATTTGGCATATCGGTATGTACAGTTATTGCACCGACAATGGTTGGAGCTTGTTCAAAAGGAGTTCCTGCAAACACATTGTTCGCAAAATAATCGCCTACTATTTTATTGGTAGAAATGAAGCCCATAACTTTTGGTGTTCCATCTTCGTTTGGCAATAATAACATTCCGGAAGGTGCAGATCCAACTGGTGTATGCACCATTCTTGCTAAATGGACTATTACATTTGGCATTTCCGTTTTGTCGTTTGATAAGGCAACTAAATCTACGCCACCTTCCCAACTCATCCAATTTTGTACTTTCATAATTTTCATTTTAAAGTTTATGTTATCTATTAAATTAATGAATAAAATTCTTCAAATTCAGATTTGGGTGCATAGTAAAGATATGTAATTTATAATTATGAGCAATTATTTTCATACGAGTCATACTAAGAGTTAACTAATATATCATTTTGTATGTCGTAAAATACAGGTGTTCAGAATATTTTTTGTGAACTTGAACTTGAACTTGAAGTTGAAGTTGAACTTGAACTTGAAGTTGAACTTGAACTTGAGCAAAGAATATAGAGAATAGAACTTTGAATATCGAATATCGAATAAGGAATACTGAATGTTGAACTTTGAACATGGAATATAGAGAAAAGTGAAAAGTTAAAAGTTAAAAGGGAAAAGGGAAAAGTTAAAAGTGAGTAACGAATACACAAATAAACCAACAATGAGCAAAGCGACAAAAACCCAAAACCTAATACCCAAAACCCCAAAACCTGAGTAAACATTTGGCAGAACGATCTTTAATTAGGAAATTAGCAACTTAAACTTGAATTCTTGAGAGTCACGTTAAAAATTGCCTTAGAAAATCCTGCTATCATAAAGCAACAATTGTTAGTATGGAGTCAACAATATCATGAAGTTAGTTGGCTCGATTCAAATGATTATCAGTCGCATAGCAGAGATTTTGACGCTATTTTGGCGGTTGAAGCGTTGACACTTTTGCAAACCGATCATGTAAATGCTTTTCAGAAATTAGACGAATATCAAAAAACAACCAACGATTGGATTTTTGGCTATCTTTCATACGATTTAAAGAATGCTGTAGAAAATTTAGTTTCCCAAAACCATGACGGTTTGGACTTTCCAGAGTTGTATTTCTTTCAACCTAAAAAAATATTTCTATTGAAAGGAAATACGCTAGAAGTTCAGTATTTGAAAATGGTTGATGATGAATTGGAAGAAGATATTCAAGCAATTCTAAACACAAAAATCGATCAAGAAATTTTCACACATGAAGATTCTAATAAGGAACATCGCCCTAAAATAAAACTCCGCATTCACAAAGATGAATACCACGAAAAGGTAACCAAATTGCTTTCACATATTCATCGTGGCGACATTTACGAAGCAAACTTCTGTCAAGAATTTTATGCAGAAAATGCAGAAATTGATCCGTTATCAACCTATACACATCTAAATTCAATCTCAAAGCCACCTTTTGCGACCTATATGAGATTGAGTGACAAATACATTCTTTCGGCTTCGCCAGAACGTTATATCAAGAAAAAAGGCATTAAAATTACTTCGCAACCAATCAAAGGAACTGCCAAACGTTTGGAAGATCCAACGGAAGATGCAGCAATCGCAATTGCGTTGCAGAAAGACGAAAAAGAGCGTGCAGAAAACATTATGATTGTCGATTTAGTCAGAAATGATCTGGCAAAAACTGCTACAAAAGGAAGCGTACAAGTGGAAGAGTTGTGCAAAATTTACACCTTCAATCAAGTACATCAATTAATTTCTACGGTAACTTCGGAAGTATCGGAAACGCAAAATCCTGTGGAAATTCTACGAACAACTTTCCCAATGGGAAGTATGACTGGCGCGCCAAAAATTTCGGCAATGCAAATTATTGAAGATTTAGAAGAAACCAAACGCGGCATTTATTCGGGCGCCATTGGTTATTTTACACCAGAAAATGATTTCGATTTCAATGTCGTTATTCGCTCTATTTTATACAACAGCACAAAAAAGTACGTTTCTTATTCCGTTGGTGGCGCAATTACTGCAAAGTCCATTCCTGAGAAAGAATACGAAGAGTGTTTGATAAAGGCAAAAGCGATGCGTGAGGTTTTGGAGTAAATTATTGTTACTATTGATATTTTCTTTTTTTATGAGTATTTTTATGATATGATAACTCTAAATTTTTTACCATGAAAAATACAGTTTTAGCGACTATTTTATTGATCTTCTTTTCAAGTAGTATCTATTCTCAAAATTCTAATTCAACTATTCAAGTTGGAGATACTTTTACAATTGGGGAAGCTTATAATGATAATTACAAGCATATTAATTTTCCGAATGCGAACTTTATTATTAAAAAAGGTGGAATTGCGAGTTACAGCAATATCAAAGGCGAAAAAGTGGAAGTGACATCAATTGAAGAAAAGAAAGATGGAAGTTTGGTGGCAACAATACAATTAACTTCTAAAAGACAATTTTTTAATAGTCATAAATACGTGACTGTAGTTATAAATGAAGCAATTCGCAATAAAGAATTGATGAAGATTTGATTTTTAGTTGTTTGTATTTCAGCTATTTTCGATAGTTTCGAACAGTTTTTATTTCCGTAACTCTTTTTCAGTCATTTCAGGATTATATCGTTTTCCGTCTTTGTTAAAACACCAAACATTTGAAACTTCACGTAATTCGGGCAACTCCATTTCTTCTGATTTAACTTTTTGCTTTACAACTCTCCGAAATTTTCTATTTGCATCTCGTTTATTTTCCTTTTCAGATGATGCAGTTGTATTTCCGTAAATCTTTGTTTTATTTTTGGATCTGCTCATATTGTATTTAACGTGAGTTCGATATAAGTTTACTCAAATAAAATTTCGAACATATTTTCGAAATAAGTGCTAAGTGTTTGATTTTCATTTTATTATTTTCGTTTTCTTTGCTCGCACAAAGAAAAGAAACAAAAGAAAGTGCGCTTTTCCAGAGGCATTTTTAGTTTTTCTTTTTGAAAAAAACTAAAACCGCATGAATTTTTCTAAATTTTCTCCAAGGATTCGAAAATTCTTAACGAAAAATCCCTGCTATACTGCGGAAAAGACAAAAAAAGCATTCTGAAATTTTGTATCGAACTCACGTTATTTAAATATTATCAACGTTCACTAGGATTCTCAATTTCATTATCATTTGCAGGGTTTTTTCTGAATGGAAAGACAAACTGCCTCAAAAATCCTTTAGGAAATTTTACTTCTCCAAGACCTGTATTTTCAGGCCACGTTTTTCCCATTGGATAATATGTGCCAAATAGCATGTCAATGAATGGAAAGTGAATGGCAAAATTTTTATCATACGCTTTTGGATCGTCAGAATGATGCCAATGATGATATTGCGGAGTTACAAATACATAGCGAAGAAACCCAAAATTAATACGTGTGTTTGCATGCGCTAATACTGCCTGAAATGAAACTATAATTACATATGTAGTAAAAACTGCTGTGCTAAATCCGAATACATATAAAGGCAAAAAAGAGATGGCGCGTACAGCGACTAAATCAACAAAATGCGTTCTTGAACCTGCCAACCAATCAATGTCTTTTGTGGAGTGATGAACGGAATGAAAACGCCATAAATACGGAGTTTTGTGAAAAAAATAATGTGCTGTCCACTGAAATAAGTCAGACACAAACAATGCAAGAAATAGTTGTGGAATAAACCAAATACCTTGAACCCATTCTTGAAATCCGCTTAATCCAAAGTTAGCAAATATCGTTACTGCGGGCAATTGCACAAGGATTCCAATAATTTGAATTAGTAAGTGACTGATGATAAAATACACTAAATCGGTTCTCCATTCCGCATGAAATTTTGTTTGTTCCAACCTTTTTGGTAAAAACAATTCCATCGGAATAAATATAACGGCAGAAATTAGAATATCGAGTAGGAGCCAATCCATTCCTAATGTGAACGGTTTTGAGTCTATTTCTTGATATTCAGGCAATCCTGAAGCCAAGAAAATGGAAGCCGCGATAATTAGTATTGCATAGAACCCTAGTTTTGTTTTTTTGCTTAGAATGAAACTCACTAAGGCAAACCCGAAAGATACCATCAGCACAATTAAAAACGCCCACTTTATATAACCAGGTTTGTAAAGTTCTCGAAAATCGGCAGTCGTTAAATACTCTGGAAAATAAGCGCAAATAGTTGTTCCTAAGCATACAATTGCCAAAAAGATGGAAATGTAACCGCTAATTGTGCCTTCTCCAATTTTAAGTCGTTTGTTTTGGGTCATATTGTTTCGTTGGTTTTGATTTGTAATGGTTTACGCGTTATTTTCAAAATTACACATACTATTTAGCATAACTATTTGAATTTCAGTAGTATTTTCTTTCGTTGTAGTTCTTTAGGATGTTCCATTCCTTTTTCATAATGATCTGTTGCAAACACGAAATAAATATCAGAGTTAATCTTTTCAATCGGATAATTGTATTCACTTTCAGGATATTTTCTTTCATCTCGTTTGTCCATATCGTAGATATTTTCAACAGTCACAGTTGCATATGTGATTCCGTTTTCGACTTTTATGTCTTTGTCAAATCGATGCCATTCTGTATCTTCTTCATAAAACCAAACATTTTGATAACTTCCATCTCCAACATAAATATCTTTGTTTACATTGAATTTGTCTTCATTTCCAGTTTTTATTGCGACAAATCGACAGTCTTTAAAAAAGCTTTTATCGTTACATTCAAAAATATTCTGTTCAATTGGGTAATCGTAATAATATTTCCCCCAAGATGATGACACATAAACGTGATCAGTTTTTACGAGGTCTACATGAATTTTAAATGGTTTCTTACTGAGTTCAACGATGCCATTTTTTTCTTTTACTATTTTTCCATCTTGAGAGATTTTGATGTTAAAATATTCATCAGTTGTATTCGTACTATTTTTTGTTGTTCCGCAAGAAAATAGTGTGATTAAAAATAAAATTGCAATAAGATTTTTTGAGATCATTCGGAATTTTTTATTGTATTAAACGTGTTTTGTATGATTAGTTATATAGTTAAGCAACTAATTTAGCAAATAAATACCGAATAGAAAGTCCGCAAGAATTTTCGTAAGTAGGTGAGTGCTAGTAATTAATTATATACGATGTTTGTTGTACACAGTATTTATTTCGCTAATTCTATTTGAAATTTTGTAGCATTAAAAGCCATTTGTAAACCTCTCAAATTAGATTCAGACTTATTTATTTCAAATAATTCATCTAAATATTCAGTTTGCTTCGCCACATTGTTATTCTCTTTTTTAAAAATTTGATATTTTAAAAGAATTAAATTCGCCATTATTTCATCTGAAATACTTAAATCGCTTTGCTTTAAATATTCCTCTATTGTTTTTTTAATCTCTGAATCATTATCTGTTAATTCATCAAATAGATAAGCATTAGCCAAGTCAGATTTATTCATACTTGAATAATCATTTTCATTGGACATATCTTTTCTATAAGTCATTTTGTTTCCATTAAGAAAATACCATCTAGTGTAGGAATCATTTTCTAGCTTAATTTCTTTTTCAAATTCCTTTTTCTTTACAGTCCAATTTGTGAAAGCAATTAAAAGTTCAGTTCCGTCGTCTTTCTTTAAAATTGCGAATCGGATTAAGTAATTTCTTTTTCCAGGTTTTTCAATTTCAATTTCTAATTTGTTCTCTACAGAAACATATTTTTTAAGAGCGTTGATAATTGACGAAACATCTTCTGGATTGGCTTCAGGAAACAGGTTTTCTCTTAAAAACAGATCGATATATAAATAATGGGTCAAATAAAAATCATCCATTTTCAGGTAATTTACTTCTTTCAACTGGTCTGTTTTAATATTAATTTTTTCCGATTGAGCATATCCAAAAGTTGTGAATATTGCTATTAATAAAAGTATGATTATTTTTCTTCGCATTATGTTTGTTTATATTGTTGCCAACGTTTTTATGTATGATTAGTTGCGTGGTTAAGCACCTAATTTAGCAAATAAAAACGGAATAGAAAATTTAGATGTTACTGAGTTTATGGAAATGGGATTTTCGTAAGTAGACTATAAACAAGCAATTAATTATACGCGTTGTGATTGTTGCACAAGTCAAAAAATTCTTTAAATCTTATATTTTTGTTTTTCAATATAATGCAGTTAACTGATTATCAGTATTAATTATTTTGTGTTTTGTTCAAAATTTTGAAATATTATTAAAAAAGATAGCTGTGCAACTGTCACCAATATTACCCAACGTTTTTAGTTTTTAGTTTCAGTTTTTATTTTATTCAAAATTTTGGATTTTAGCCAAATGCTTGTTTCATTCAAACTGTCAATTTCAAAACTTTGATTAATCAAATCCAATGCTTGACTATTATTGCCTCTTTCAAAATAAAAAAGAGCACTGTTATTTAAAAGAGAATTGTTTTTGGGATTAAGTTTAACCGCTTGATTATAATTTGTTTTCGCCCGTTCTAAATCATTAGTTTTGTCATAATATACTGCTAAATGAAACCATATTTCCCAATAAGTATCATCCATTTTTTTTGATTTTAAATAATACTTTTCAGCCATTTTAAGACTATCTTGTTTTTCATATACATTTCCAATAAGTGTATATATATTACTCAAAGTTGTACTATCAATTTTTGCATTAGAATTTATTACGTTCAAGTATATTCTTTTGGCTTCCTCATATTTTCCCTCTCCATATAGTTCGCTCCCTTTAATAAGTTTGAAATTATCGAATAATTCTTTACTTTCATTACAACTGGATAAGAAAGAAGTTAAAAATAAAATTGTCAAAAGTCTATTCATATTTTAGTGAGTGAGTTCAAATATTTGCTAACGTTGTTGTGTAAGGAAAGTTGCGTGTTTCCAAGCAATAAAGTTACTAAATAAAACACAAACCAAGAAAATCCGCGAGGATTTTCGTAAGTAGGCGAGAACCAGCAATAAATTATACACGGTGTGCCTGTTGCACAAGCCTAAGGTATTGATAAATTTCGTATCTTGATATATGCAAGGCAAAAAAATCTATCAAGAAAAACTATTCAACAATTTTCAACTAAGTGATCGGATTCCAAAAGAAAATTTTTATCGTCGTTTATCTTCTGAGTTAGATTTAGATTATTTGTATGAACTTACCAAAGTCTATTACGGAAGTAGCGGACAAAAAAGCATTGATCCTGTTGTGTTCTTCAAACTATGTTTGGTTGGTTATTTAGAAAATATTATTAGTGATCGTAAGTTGATTCAGCATTGTAGTCTACGCTTGGATATTTTGTATTTTCTGGGGTATGATATTGATGAAGAACTTCCATGGCATAGTACGATAAGTAGAACCCGACAGTTATTCCCTGAATCAATATTTGAAGAAGTTTTTACACGAGTTTTCATGCTTTGTGTAGACAAAGGAATGGTAAGCGGTCACACACAGGCAATCGATTCTGCACCAATAAAAGCGAATGCTTCGATGGATAGCTTGGAGTTAAAAGTTCCTGAAGAAGAATTGGACTCACATTTATCCAAAGTTCGGGTTCAGAGTTACCGAGATCGTCAAGTTCAAAACAAGGCAAGTAAAGAACAACAGGTTATTACTGCAAATGATCAGGAACTTAAAGCTATCACATCAAGGAACAAGAAATGGGCAAAGGATCAAGATAGGCGACCAGGTGCTGGCAATAAAGGAAGTCGGTATACCAGTAACAAAACGCATTACAGTCCCACAGATCCTGATGCTCGCATTAGTGTAAAACCTGGCAAAGCAAGAAAACTCAATTATATGAGTCAACTCAGTGTAGACACCGCACATCATGTGATTAGCGATATTAAGGCATATCATGCTGATAAGAGAGACAATCAGTATTTACAAGATATAACTATTAGAACTCAAAGACGTTTGCGAAAAACAGGGTTATTATGGGAAAACCTAGTGGCAGATACTGGGTATAGTAGTGGCGAGAACTATGCCTTTTTAGAATCTCAAGGTTTAAAAAGTTACATTCCACCGCATGGTACTTACAAAGGTGGTCCAGATGATTTTATATATGACAAAGAATCGGATCACTATGTGTGTCCACAAGGAAAGATTATTCCTTTTAAAAAGGTATTTTTAGATTATCGAACAAAGACCAAAAAAAAAGAATATCGTGGTTCCTCCAAAATATGTAAAGGTTGTCCAATAGCTTCGCAATGTTTAGGTAAAACAGCTAAAGAAAAGAAATTTTCGGTTACGTATTACAGAGACGAATATGAACGAAATATAGAAAGAGTGAACAGCAATCAAGGACGTTATATGAAGAGAAAACGTCAAAGCACAGTAGAACCAGTATTTGGTACACTAAAGGAATATATGGGACTCAGAAAGATCAATACTTTAGGAATAAAGCAAGCAAATAAAGTGATGCATATGTCAGCGATTGCTTATAATCTGAAGAAATACCTAAAGTTCGTTACAAAAATGGCAAAAAGTGCAGCCAAAATAGGCAATGCTATTTTTTCAGAACTAAAAGCAACTCAAAACTTCATAGCAACTATTTTAAGCCATGTAAATTATTCAAATGTATACTTACTAAAAACCTAAAAAAGCCCTTAAAAGGGCTTTTTTTATATTAATTTTGTTGTTTTTATAGGCTTGTGCAACGGTTACCGGTGTTGGCAACTGTAATTTCTCGGTCAAATATTAATTCCGTTCTAGCATTCAATTCTGTTGTTTTAAATTCAATATTCGTTTTTCCGTTTTCAGATTTCATTGATATAAATTCCGAAATAGTACTTATTACGGAATATTTATCATTTTTCTCTGTTGTATTATAAACTATCCGAAATGGTTCCTCAAGCATATCATAATAAGCTCCTTGGTCTTTCAATTCAGCCGAATCGAATGGGAAAACGTAAAGAGAATCGTTCGTAACAGCTACGTGCGCTTTATTAAATTTGAATTCAATTCGTTCAGTTCCGTAATTTTTTAATAATTCGATAAAAGTTGGTCTTTTTCCATTGAACTTGCAATTCAGTTCAGGATAGAAATTCAATAGTTTATTCTCTATCGATTTGTGAATTTCATTCCACGATTTTTTTGTTTGATAATTAAATGTTCCAAAAACGAACAGTTGAAAAAATGAGGAGATTGTTCCGAAAATTCCTTTCCTTTTTCTACGTGTTTTGAATTCCGATTTTAGAAATTCAAACAGATTTATATTTTCGAAGTTCGGATTTTTCATTATTGTTGCCAACGACTTGGTATAAGAATAGTGCGCCAAGAAAAAGAAGTCACTTTTCATAACCTAACATCGTAGCGCATTATTTTTATACGGTGTAACCGTTGCACAAGCCTATAAAAACAACAAAATTAATATAAAAAAAGCCCTTTTAAGGGCTTTTTTAGGTTTTTAGTAAGTGTACATTTGAATAATTTACATGGCTTAAAATAGTTGCTATGAAGTTTTGAGTTGCTTTTAGTTCTGAAAAAATAGCATTGCCTATTTTGGCTGCACTTTTTGCCATTTTTGTAACGAACTTTAGGTATTTCTTCAGATTATAAGCAATAGCAGCCATATGCATTACTTTATTTGCTTGCTTTATTCCTAAAGTATTGATCTTTCTGAGTCCCATATATTCCTTTAGTGTACCAAATACTGGTTCTACTGTGCTTTGACGTTTCCTCTTCATATAACGTCCTTGATTGCTATGGACTCTAGCAATGTTTCGTTCATATTCTTCCACATAATAGGTTATCGTAATACGCTTTTCTTGACTCTTCTTTAAACAAGTGCTTCTTAGTGGACAACCGATGCATACTTTTTTTGAGGCACGATATTCTTTCTTTTTATTGTTATTTACTCCTTCATAAAATACCTTTTTAAAAGGAATAATCTTTCCTTGTGGACACACATAATGATCCGATTCTTTGTCATATATAAAATCATCTGGACCACCTTTGTAAGTACCATGCGGTGGAATGTAACTTTTTAAACCTTGAGATTCTAAAAAGGCATAGTTCTCGCCGCTACTATACCCAGTATCTGCCACTAGATTTTCCCATAATAATCCTCCTTTTCGCAAACGTCTTTGAGTTCTAATAGTTATATCTTGCAAATACTGATTGTCTCTCTTATCAGCATGATATGCCTTAATATCGCTAATCACATGATGTGCGGTGTCTACACTGAGTTGACTCATGTAATTGAGCTTTCTTGCTTTGCCAGGTTTTACACTAATGCGAGCATCAGGATCTGTGGGACTGTAATGCGTTTTGTTACTGGTATACCGACTTCCTTTATTGCCTGCGCCTGGTCGCCTATCTTGATCCTTTGCCCATTTCTTGTTCCTTGATGTGATAGCTTTGAGTTCCTGATCGTTAGCAGTAATAACCTGTTGTTCTTTACTTGCCTTGTTTTGAACTTGACGATCTCGGTAACTCTGAACCCGAACTTTGGATAAATGTGCGTCCAATTCTTCTTCAGGAACTTTTAACTCCAAGCTATCCATCGAAGCATTCGCTTTTATTGGTGCAGAATCGATTGCTTGTGTGTGACCGCTTACCATTCCTTTGTCTACACAAAGCATGAAAACTCGTGTAAAAACTTCTTCAAATATTGATTCAGGGAATAATTGTCGCGTTCTACTTATCGTACTATGCCATGGAAGTTCTTCATCAATATCATACCCCAGAAAATACAAAATATCCAAGCGTAAACTACAATGCTGAATCAACTTACGATCACTAATAATATTTTCTAAATAACCAACCAAACATAGTTTGAAGAACACAACAGGATCAATGCTTTTTTGTCCGCTACTTCCGTAATAGATTTTTGTTAGTTCATACAAATACGTTAAATCTAACTCAGAAGATAAACGACGATAAAAATTTTCTTTTGGAATCCGATCACTTAGTTGAAAATTGTTGAATAGTTTTTCTTGATAGATTTTTTTGCCTTGCATATATCAAGATACGAAATTTATCAATACCTTAGGCTTGTGCAACAGGCACCGGTGTTGTGCGTAGTGCTTTTATCCTTTCACGAAAGATTTTTCTAAAATTTTAGATATTTCCTCTTCAAGATTAATTCTCTTAAATGCTTCCATTACATCTTGGAAACTTAAAGTTCCGTCAGTTGAACTTCGTCCATTTTTCGAACTCGGTGTTCCAGAAAGTGTAATAAGTCTTCTTCCTCCTTCAGCACTAATTTGTACGTTTATTTCAGTTATGAAATGTTCAAAATTTGGAACTATTTGAATTTTTGAAAAATAACTATTTGCTTGCAACATTTCAGGTGAATCAGAGTAATTCAGATGAAACCTATCTCCGAGTTTTTTGTCAATTGCTTTTAATTCCGGAATTACAACATTTTCATAATACTCTTTGAATTCAGCAAGATAATTTTCATCATCTGCTTTTTGTTTTTCTTTCGCTAATGCTTCTCGCGTTTTTGCATCTGACTTTCTTTTATTGTTTTCGTCAAAGTCACTTAAAAATTTTTCTATGCTCATAATTTTATCTTTTAATTTTTCAATTTGCACAATGCTTCTCGCATTACGCACAACGGGTTTGTGTATGGAAAGTTGCGTTTTTGTGCGCGAGGATTTTCCGAAGGAAAATCAGACGTAACAAAAGTGCAACGACCATTAATTAAGTACTAATGTAGCAATTTTTTATACACGTTGTTGTGGTATCGTTTTTTTAGAATATCCAATCGAATACAGTTGCTATTCCGATTATTATTAAAATTCCGATTCCAGCTAAAATTCCAAAAAACAGAAAACCAAATAATTTTTCATTAAAAGTCTTCTTGTAGTCCTTATCCTTGCTTTTGAAATTGTTAGTTCTTGGTAAGAAATTAGGAATACGATTCGTTTTCTTTTTACTGTCAGATTCTAATTCAGATAACTTTTTTTTGGCAAATTCAGAGAGTTTAGTTTTATCTCCGCGAAATTTGATTTCTTGTAAAATTTGACAACCCGAATAATTTACAGATTTTTCATAGATTTCCACACTTTTTTTAATTCGGTCATTAGTAGGTTCAGTCAAAATCCAATATTTTCC
Organism: Kordia antarctica; assembly: GCF_009901525.1. Lineage (NCBI taxonomy): Bacteria > Pseudomonadati > Bacteroidota > Flavobacteriia > Flavobacteriales > Flavobacteriaceae > Kordia > Kordia antarctica. The sequence goes on along the minus strand of NZ_CP019288.1, from coordinate 1,075,437 downwards.
TGCAGCATCTAAAAATCCACTTTCATAATACAATTCAGCGAGTTGATTCCACAATTCAGTTTCATTTGGGTTTTCATTAATAAGATTTCGTAGTCTATCAGAAGATTTAAATTTTAACCCTTTGTCAATATCTGATTGTATTTTTACTAATTTTTCTTTCAAATCAAGAACTCTGTTTTAAATGTACCACAACGGTTAGTATATGAAAAGTAGGCGATTTCGAAGCACGAAACTTTCGGTAAAGCACAAAACTTGATACGAGCCACAAGCCTTGATATTATTACTGTTTCGCCTATTTTTTATATACATTGTTAGCCGTTCGTTGTTTTTTGTCAGTTCGTTTCCGCAATTTCTTTTAGTGATTTCAAAATTGGATTTTCTTCGCCTTGTTCTTCTTCTTGTATTGCATTTGGTCTATTGTCTTCTTGAATAATTTCAAGTTTAGTTTTTCCATTGTTGTTGGTCAAAACATAGTTCATCACAAAATAATTTTCGGGTTTGTCTTCAAGGTCTGGTCTTGGTGCGAACAAACTATATTTTATCAATTCGTTTTGTCGCATTTCTAAAACCTTTCCCCATTGCTTAAATGTTTGTCCTTCCCATTCGGTAATAAATTTTATGTCACTATTAACTTTCCAAGTTGTTTGTAATTCGCTACCAAATTGCCAAAGTTTTACGAATTCAGGTTTTGTCAGAACGTCCCAAACTTTTTGGACTGTTGCGTTAATTGTGATTTTTGAAATATTAGTTGCCATATTATAGTTTGTCTGAAATGTTGATTAATTCGTTAGTTGTTTTCCAATTTCTTGTTGTTGCAGTAACTTTTAATTTACTTTCAAAAAAACTATTTGTCAGTTTTGAATTACTGTAACTGTTTGGGCAATAAAGATAAACTGATTTTTCAAAAATTTGAAATTCGTCTTGTTGATATTGACCACTTATTATTTTATCTAAATTTTCTTTTGTTGGTATGTCCGATAAGAAAGTAACGTGTAAAAATGAAATATCTTTTGAAGTGTCTTTGAGAAATGGGTTTTGATTTACGATTTCTTTCAATTCGTTTATTTCTTTCACTAAAACAGGAACTTGGAATTCAAATCTTTTGGTAATTTCCATTTCAATTCTGTCAGCAAGTTTTTTGTTGTCTACTTGCTTAAATTGAAATACTACGTTTCCACTTTGGATATAAGTCTTTACATTTTCAAAGCCAAGGTCTGAATACAATTGTCGTAAAGCGTCCATTTTTATCCTTCGGTGTCCGCTCACATTTATTCCCCTTAATATTGAAATGTATGTCTTCATTTTTCGTCTGTCAATTATTTGTAGAGTGTCGTTTTGCAATGACGGCTAACGTGTTTGTATATGGTTTGTTGCGTGGTTTAGCACGTAATTTAGCAAATAAAAACCGAATAGAAAATCCGCGAGGATTTTCGTAAGTAGGCAATGACCAAGCAATAAATTATATACGGTGTTGTGGTGCGTTATTATATAATTTTACAACACTTCTAAATTCGAAATATTTGTATTCGTTATCGATAATTCTTTTATAAATTTTAGGCTTGTCTTTAAATAATTTCAGATATTTTTCTTTTTTGTCAACTGCTATAAATTCCTTGAAGTCTTTAGTTAAGTAACTCTGTCTTTTTTTTAAATCACGATACATTGAAATTTCCCCCTCAATTATTTGAACAAGGTGTTTTATCTTGTTTTTAATTTGAACATTTTTATATGTTCTATCATTAATTTTAAACTCAATTAATTCTTTAGGTTCATAACTTGATTCTGTTCCACTTTTTGAAATGAAATTGACTTTGTCACTCAAAACAAATCTTCTGTTCATTTTTATTGAACCAAAAATTGTATCTTTTTCTTTCTTAATTACATAACCTTTAGCATATCCGCTTTTTAATGTTGTATCTATACGTTTTTCAAAGTCAGATTTATTTTCGATTGAGATATTCGCTAAATCAACAAGTAACTCTATGTCCTCAAATGTATAATTGTTATTTTTAATGAGTTGATACAGAGTGTTTTCTTTTCCCAAGATCTGATAAAAACTCCATTTGAAATTTGAAGAATAAAATCCCAATTGACCAGCACCTTGTATGTTTCCAAATATATTGCTTATGAATCCACTTCCTTTAATGTTCGTATCAACATTAATAGGATAAATTTTGTCATTGTATTCTAGAAAAACTTGTCTTACATAATTCAAAGTAAATCTCGATTTTAAATGAGATTCTTTATAATATGATACTTTGCCTTTTTTTACTTCTAAAAGAAATTCTGGAATACTTGTTTTGATTGAAGAGAACTTAAAATCACCTCGCTTAAAGAACTTAGCTTGATTTGCTTTAAATTTCTTTTTTCCGTCTTTGGTCTTAACATAAACTGTTATGTTGGTTTTCCATTCAACTTTTCCATATATAGTATCGTTTTCGTTTGTCACTAAATAATCTTGTGAAAAACAAAAGGTCGAAAAAAGTCCAAATATTAATGCAATTATTTTTATCAAACCTTTATTCATAAATTCTTAAATTTTCAATTTGAAGTGGTTTTTCTCTAATGCACCACAACTAGTTATATCAAAACAAATATACTTGTTTTTCAGTTACTATTACGGGATAACAGAACTTTTGAGTTACTATTTCCCGATTCTTTTATTTTTGTAATCGTACAATTAGTCTTAAAAATTAAGCTACTGCTAAAACTATAAAAATCCTACGTAAAGTGAAAATCAATAATAGTTTTTTAAACTTATTATTCAAACATCAGTACTTTAGGACATTGATGCACTGTGTAAACTTCAATATTTCTAAGCAGTTTATATTGATAATTCACGTATTTAAGTATCTTTGGGAACACTATAAATTATAAGGGTTTTACTCTGTTTAATCTATTCGTTTGCTAGGAAATATAGAAAAACATATTGCTGAGAATCTACCGTTTCTAAAAGACACGAAACTACTAATCGCTATTAGTGGCGGATTGGACAGCGTTGTGTTGGCAAATTTGTTTCACAAACTTGATTTCTCCATAGCGTTTGCACATTGTAATTTTCAATTGCGCGGCGAAGAAAGTGAGGAAGATGAAGTTTTTGTAAAAGCTTTCGCGAAGAAACTCAACGTTGAAATTTACACAAAGAAATTCAACACAGAAACCTACGCAAACGCACAAAAAAAATCTATTCAAATGGCAGCGCGTTCGTTGCGATACGAGTGGTTTCAAACCATTGCAAAAGCAAATGTATATGATTATATTCTAACAGCACATCATACCGATGATGCATTGGAAACGTTCTTAATAAATCTGTCACGAGGCACAGGAATTGATGGTTTAACAGGAATTCCTGAGCGAAACGGAAACATAGTTCGTCCGCTGTTGCCTTTCACGCGAAGTGAAATTAAACAACACGCAGAAACGAATAATTTACTCTGGCGAGAAGATAGCAGTAACGCTTCTACTAAATATTTACGAAATAAGATTCGACACGATATTATGCCGTTGTTACGAGAATTGCATCCAACTTTTACCGAGAACTTTCAATTAACGCAAGAACATTTACGCGAAAGCAAAATCATCATCAATAAAAGTATAAAAAAACTGCGTAAAAAGGTTGTTGAGAAAGTTGCTGACGGAAGTTATAAGATTGAAATCAAGAAGCTACAAAAACATGCAAATTCAAAAGCATATGTATACGAATTGTTTCGAAAATACGGCTTTACCGAGTGGAATGATATTGTATCTTTGTTAGCTGGACAAAGTGGAAAGCAATTGTTTTCAACAACCTACAGATTGATTAAAGATAGAGATCATTTATTATTGCAAAATCGCAATAATACCAAAAAAAATGGCGAAGTTATACAAATAAACGATTCGGAAGCAAGCATACAAACACCAATTCGGTTGCACATTGAAGAAGTAACACACGTAACTGATAGAGAGAAGAATGTTCTTTATGTTGATAAAGAGTTGTTAAAGTTTCCTTTAATCGTACGAAAATGGCAAAATGGTGACTATTTTTATCCCGTTGGAATGAAAGGGAAGAAAAAACTAAGCAAATACTTCAAAGATGAAAAGTATTCGTTGCTAGATAAAGAAAATCAATGGTTGCTTTGCAGCGAAGAAAATATCATATGGATTATTGGAAAACGTTCTGATAATCGATACAAATTAACCCAACAAACGAACACAATTATTAAGTTTACATTGCAATGAAAAAACTAATTACGCTATTACTCTTATGTGTGTCCAGTTTTGCTGTACATGCACAAATGGACGAGCCTGTTACATGGACTTCGGAAATTGAAAAAGTTTCAGACACAGAATTCAATCTAATTTACAAAGCAGAAATTGCCGACAAATGGCATTTGTATTCTCAGTATTTAACGGAGAATAGTGGATTTCCAACGGAATTTATGTACGATTCCATTCAGCAAATTAATGATTTCAAATTGGTTGGAAAAAATACAGAAAGTGAAGGAATTACGAAGTTTGACAAAGTATTTCAAGCCGAACTTACGTATTTTGAAGGAACAGCCACATTTACACAAAAAATTGAAATTACAAATACTGATGTAACTTCTATCACTTCCGACGTTATTTATCAAAGTTGTGATGATGAAAAATGTGTTTTGGGTGAAGAAGAATTTACGTTTGAGATTCCTGGAAACGCTACTACTGAAAGCCCTTTTGGTGGACAATCACAAATATTAGAGCCAGTAAAGTGGAAAGCTTCTGTAAATAAACTTTCAGACGACGAATATGAAATTGTTATGAAAGCCAGTATTGAAGATACATGGCATCTATATTCGCAACGTAGTTATGGAGATTTAGGACCATATCCAACAGAATTTACCTTTCCAAATGCTGGAAAAACGTATGATTTAGTTGGTAAAGTAAAAGAATCACCTACGAAAGATGTGTTTGATAAAGTCTTTCAAATGGACATTTCTTTCTATGAAAAAGAAGCCACATTTACACAAAAAATAAAGCTTAAAGATAAAAAAACAAAAATCATCAATGCAGAAGTCGTATACATGGTTTGCGATGACGAAAAGTGTTTGCCGCCAACTGGTGTTGATTTTGTAATTGCATTAGATAATTCAACAATTGTTCCGACAAAAAGTGCTGAATTAACCGAAAAAGATATATTATTATCGAAAGAATTAGATTTAGGAATCACTGGAAAAGAAGAGTTTAAAGATGATACAGAAATTTCAGAAAAAAGTAATTTCGCTATTTTCTTTTTAGGATTTTTAGGAGGATTAATCGCATTGTTAACACCTTGTGTATTTCCAATGATTCCACTAACGGTTTCATTCTTTACAAAAAGTGGTGCAAACTCACAAAAAGGATTGTTCAACTCTATGTTGTACGGTTTCTTTATATTCTTAGTATATTTCTTATTAAGTTTACCATTCCACGTATTGGATTCACTTGATCCAGAAATACTAAATAATGTCTCTACAAATGCCACATTGAACGTCATATTCTTTATCGTATTTGTAGTATTTGCATTTTCATTCTTTGGATATTTTGAACTCACACTTCCAGCTTCTTGGAGTAACTCATTAGATTCAAAAGCAAACAATATTGGAGGAATTGTCGGAATATTTTTAATGGCAATGGTATTAGTAATTGTTTCTTTCTCGTGTACAGGCCCAATTTTAGGAGCTTTATTAGGAAGTACAACACTTGCCGCAGGCGATCCCGCAATGAAATTAACAATGGGAATGAGTGGATTTGGTTTGGCATTAGCCTTACCATTTACACTATTTGCAATGTTTCCAAAATGGTTAAACTCATTGCCAAAATCAGGCGGTTGGTTAAACTCAGTAAAAGTTGTTTTAGGATTTTTAGAACTTGGATTGGCGTTAAAATTCTTGTCAAACGCAGATTTAGTTTCACATTGGGGATTGTTAAAAAGAGAAGTTTTTATTGGAATTTGGGTACTTTTAGGAATTGGTTTGACATTATATTTATTTGGAAAGCTAAAATTTCCGCATGATAGTCCAATCAAAAAACTAAGCTTTAGTAGAATTTCTTTAGGAATCTTAATCTTTGCATTTGTAATTTATCTGATTCCTGGATTGACAAATACAAAATATGCTAATTTGAAACTACTAAGTGGTTTTCCGCCACCATTATTCTATAGTCTTTACGATCAAGAACATGGCGATTGTCCGCTTGGATTACCATGTTACAAAGACTTAGAAGAAGGAATTGCTGTCGCCAAAGCAGAAAATAAACCAATTATGTTAGACTTTACAGGTTGGGCTTGTGTGAATTGCAGAAAAATGGAAGAGCAAGTATGGAGTCAGCCAGAAGTATTCAATATTTTACAAGAAGAATATATCTTAATTTCTCTCTATGTAGATGATCGTAAACCATTGCCTGAAGATAAAAAGTTCCGATTTGATAAAGGAAATGGAAACATTAAAAAAATCAAAACCTACGGAGATAAAATGGCAACATTACAAACGTTGAATTTCAATAACAATTCACAGCCATATTACGTATTAATATCTCCAAATATGGAAATGTTACAAAAACCAGTTGGGTACACACCAGATGCGGAAGAATATGCAGATTGGTTGCAAATTGGAATTGAGAATTTTAAAAATAAAAGTAAATAAACCAACCAATATTTATGAAAAACATGCTAAAATATGTAACTATAATTGCACTTTTTGTAAGCTTTACAGCTTGTGAAGAAGAAAAAACAGCAACTGAAAAAACACACACAGAAGCGGAAGTCACAGAACATTCTAAACAACTGAATGATTGGTTTCAGGAACAATTTAAGCTTGACTTAAAAGATTCTCCGCAAATGCAAACACGTATCGGCGATAAAACCGATTATGGAAAATGGGACGATATTTCGGCTACCGCGGACGAAACAGCACTTCAAAAAGCAAAAGATCGATCAAAATGGCTCAATGAAAATGTTGAAGAAGCAATGTTGGACGAATCTACAGCGTTGAGTTTCAAACTCTACAAACAACAAGTAGACAATCAAATCAGTGATTACAAATACCGTTTGCACAATTATCCGTTGAATCAAATGCACGGAATGCAAGCTGAAATTCCTGCGTTTTTGGTCAACATGCATCAAATCAAAGATAAAAGTGACGCAGAAGCGTACATCTCACGTTTAAACGGTTTAAACAAATTATTCACACAGTTGGAAGGAAACTTGAAAGAACTTCAAAATGCAGGCATTATGCCGCCCAAATTCGTGTTTGACCATGTTATTAGCGATTCGAAAAACATCATCAAAGGAAAACCATTTGACAATAGTAAAAAAAACAGTACGCTTTGGGATGATTTTAAAACTAAAATTGCGGATTTAGACTTAGAAGATAAAGATCGAAAAGAGTTAGAAGAATCAGCAAAAAAAGCATTGTTAAACTCTGTAAAACCTGCATATAGTTCTTTAATTGTATTACTAAAAGAACAAAAACAAAGTGCCACAGATGAAGATGGCGCATGGAAATTTCCGAACGGAACGGAATTTTACAACATTGCTTTGGCGCGAACTACAACAACTGACATGACGTCTGATGAAATTCACGAACTTGGTTTGGCAGAAGTTGCTCGGATTCACGATGAAATGAAAGTCATCAAAAATAAAGTTGGTTTCAAAGGTTCATTACAGGAATTTTTCGTGTTCATGAAAAATGACAAACAATTCTATTATCCAGCTACAGCGGAAGGAAAAATAGCATACATGGACAAAGCTACGGAACTCATTAGCACGATGAAATCACGCTTGGACGAATTATTTATCACAAAGCCAAAAGCAGATATTCAGGTAAAAGCCGTGGAAGCTTTCCGTGAAAAATCTGCTGGAAAAGCATTCTACCAACGACCTTCGTTAGATGGTTCGCGCCCAGGAACGTACTACGCAAACATGTACACAATGGAAGCAATGCCAAGTTATCAAATGGAAGCGTTGGCGTATCACGAAGGAATTCCGGGACATCACATGCAAATTGCCATTGCGCAAGAATTAGAAAATGTACCAATGTTCAGAAAATTAGGTGGTTACACAGCGTATATTGAAGGTTGGGGATTGTATTCTGAGTTCATTCCGAAAGAAATGGGCTTTTACAGCGATCCATATTCAGACTTCGGACGTTTGGCAATGGAACTTTGGCGCGCATGTCGTTTGGTCGTTGACACGGGAATTCACACACGCAAATGGACACGACAAGAAGGAATTGATTATTACGTGGCAAATACGCCAAATGCAAAATCGGACGCTGTAAAAATGGTAGAACGTCACATTGTAATGCCAAGTCAGGCAACGGCGTATAAAGTTGGAATGAACAAAATCATTGAACTCAGAAAAAACGCCAAAGAAAAATTAGGGGAAAAGTTTGACATTCGTGAATTTCATGAAGTTGTATTAAGCAACGGAGCAGTTCCGCTAAACGTTTTAAGCGATTTAGTTGACGAATGGATTGCTAGTAAAAAGTAAGTTATATTTTATAAAATAACGTGAGTTTGACAAAAGTTTGCGTAAGTAAAATTTTGAACATATTCTTAAAAGAAGTGCTAAGTATTTGATTTTCATTTTGTTATTTTCGTTTTCTTTGTTCGCACAAAGAATACTGAATCAAGTTCAGCACAGGCGTCAACAAAAGAAAGTGCGCTTTTCCAGAGGTATTTTTAGTTTTTCTTTTAAGGAAAAACTAAAACCGCATGAATTTTTCTAAATTTTCTCCAAGAATTCGAAAATTCTTAACGAAAAATTCCTGCTATACTGCGGAAAAGACAAAAAACCACTCTGAATTTTATATCGAACTCAGGTAAAAATAGAAAAAACGAGTATTGAAAAGTGCTCGTTTTTTTTATGTTTAATTTTCCCTAATCCCTAATCCCTAATCCCTAATCCCTAATCCCTAATCCCAAAACCTCTTTTCCCACTTCCGTGAGAAGGTTCTCGTTGCGATTTACAGTTTGTGATACAATACAAACTTATAGATTTTCAATCACAATTCTTTCCAATAGAATACGGTTTGAAGCTACTCAGCAAAAAAGACTAATAGAGGAAGGAGAGAAGCTTTATTCAGTAGAAAACACACTATATAATCTCAAAAAAAGACATAAAAAAAGCGGATAACAAGTGTATCCGCTTTTGATATATTATAAAAGTTAAATAAAAAAATTATCTAACAACTAGTTTCTTTGTAGTTGAAGCTGTATCAGAAATTAATTTTACGAAATAAACTCCAGCTCTAAGATTCAAACTAAGTTCTTTATCTTGAGAAACTCCACTTAGTGAATGAGTTCCTACTGTACGACCATTAATGTCTGTAATAATAGCTTGTTGTAACGCAATACCAGAATTTTTGATAGTCACATTTCCGCTTGTTGGGTTTGGATAAAGTTCTACACTGTTTTCTAAGTTAGTTTCTTCAACACTTAAAACCATTGCAGCTTCTACAACAATATCGTCAAACAACATTTCTTCTTGTGGACCTTGAGAGTCAAAAAGTACACGTACAATCATAGAAGAACCACTACCAGCTATAGTCCTAGTTATCTCTCTTGAAGTCTGATCAAGTATAACATCATTTGCATCTACATTGATACCATCCATTCCTACATCTTCATAGTAATTATTAGTAGCTGACGAACCTCCAGTATTTATAACCGTTGTATAGCCAGAACCGTCAATAGATACTTGTACTTGTAAAAAATCACCGCTTTCATATCTAACTCCATCACTACCTCTAGCTGCAGAAAGACGTATTTTGAGAGTGATGCCACTTGCACCAGTAATGTTTATTGCATCAGTATCAATATGGTGTTGACCAAAAAAACCTGCACCATCATGATCTTCAAAAGCAATAACATTGCCCGTAAATCCTGTAACCGTGTTTCCTAAACCTGCACTTAAGCTTGCAATAGTTGCTCTTGTGATATAGTCACTACCATTAACTGCAAAGCCAACAGCAGTATTACCTGAATTGTACAATTGATAAGTATCAAAATCAGGACCTTCAAAGTCTTGAGTATATAATACTACTTGAGAATGAACAAAAGCACTTGAAATCATCATAAATGATAATAGGAGTACTTTAGTAACGTAATTTTTTTTCATAGTTTTGTAGTTTAATTTTACCACTAAGGTAAGTATATTTTTTTATTTTTGGGAAATTCTCAAAAAATGTATTTAGAAATTATTTTCCGAGTTAAGTATAAGTAATATAGACTTTAACTCGGAAAATATATGAATTTATATTAGTTTCTAGAAGGGAAAGTACCTTGTAAAGCAATAATATAATTAATTCCTAAGAAAGGATTTCTACTGTTAAAAGGTTGTTGACCTCCTGTATTACTGAGCGTTACACTTCCTGCAGCTAAATTTGTATTGGGAGCACCTTCTACAAAAATTTCTGATTTTCCAATCGAAGCACCAGTTCCAGGAACATCATCATCTGCAGCTACATTAGAAACACTAATTGATCCAGAGTGCGTATGGTTTGGTAAGTTTGTAACATTTAGAGTTATAGTTTCTAAACCGCCTCTTTGACCTAATTTAATATCAGAAAGTCCTGGGCCACGTCCTTGACTAAGTGGAGTTCTACCTCTTAAATCAGGTAAAGCAAACGAAGTTCTTCCGTCACCACCGTAGGTAGTTCCTAAAAGAGAAAACAATGCTTGATATGCATTTATGGATAGCAATTGTCCGTCGCAAAATGCCCAACCTCTTGGTGCAAAATTTCCTCCAAACATTACAATTTCCGCTAAAAATGGATTCATAATATATATTTTTTAAATTAATTAATTTCGATTTATAAAAAAACTAAAACGATTAGTTTCTTGATGGAAAAACTCCAAATAAGCAAATGATATAGTTGATTCCTTCAAATGGGTTTCTCATATAAAATTGTTGCTGTCCACCTGTTGGTAATGCAGTAACACTTCCATTAGCTAGTGCTGTATTAGGAGCACCTTCTACAAAGATTTCTGATGCACCAATAGATGCACCTGTTCCAGGTACGTCATCATCCGCAGCTACACTAGAAACTTTTATAGCTCCACTGTGTGTGTGACTTGGCATTTCTAAAACATTTAATGTATGATATTCAGAACCACCTCTTTGTCCTAATTTAATAGTTGAAAGTCCTGGTCCTGTTCCTGGGTGAATAGCAGCTCTTCCTCGTAAGTCAGGTAAAGCAAACGTAGTTCTTCCGTCTCCGCCATACGTTGTTCCTAAAATAGAAAATAACGCAGTGTTTTGCGAGATAGCTAATAATTGTCCGTTGCAGAATGACCAAGATCTTGGTGCAAAGTTTCCTCCGAACATAACGATTTCTCCGATAAATGGATCCATAAATAATATAGTTTATAAGGTTAAAAGAATAAAGATAGCATTTTTATGTCAAATACTAGTAACCAAAAGTATAGCTATCTATTGAAAGTTCTATTGGTTAAATCACGCTAAATGAAAAACAGGTAGAAGTACGTAATTATAAATAGAAATTATTTTTTTAAGTAAGAAATGTAGAAAATAGCATCATATAATTTACTATTTTTAACCAAACTAACTACAAAATTTTAAATTATTATGGCAGTAAACACTATTTGTTTAGATACAGCAGTTGCTTGGACAACGGCATGGAGAGCACAAGACGGTTCTTTTAAAGATCACAAAGACTTAAAAGCATTTATGATTCCGCATGAAGACCTTCAAGAGGTTTTAGCAGAACCAAATGTTGTTAATGTAAGAGCATACATAGGTATTGACGTAGCGAACGATAATGCACCACATTTAATTATTGTTGGTATAAATGAAGCTGGAGAAGATATTATATATGCAGCAGCAGGAGAAGGTTGTGATGATGAAGATGGGACAGTAAATACTGGATTATATGATTTTTCAGATCCATGCCCAAATACATGTGATACTACAAGTCCCTTATATGGACCACAGAAAGGTTAATTTATCTAAAAAAATAGATGAACATTGTAGATTATCAGATCGTAATTTCAAATATTGGAAAAATTGTATTAGGAATTAATACACTTTTATTGCTTGTAGGTTTTTTTAGAAATAAAAAAGCCTACAAATTTTTTACAATATACTTAGTTTCAATAACTATAATTCAAGCTTTTACTTATTATCTATGGACAAAAGGAGCTAATAATTTGCATGTATCGCATTATTACCTAACTACACAATTTATCTTATTAAGTTTATTTTATCATTCTCTTTTTAAAAATAAAACTCAAAAACGATTAGTTATTACTATTTTAGTACTTGTAATAATAATATTGATAGTACAATCCTATATAATGCCTGAATTGCTATACAAATTCAACTTAGTTGAAATTTTAGTAACCTTATTACCATTAGTATTTTTTAGTGTGATTCAATTTTATAATTCATTAAGTGGAACAAAAAATTTCACATATATCAATTCAGGAATATTCATATACTTATTGACAAGTACGTTAATTTTTTGTTCTGGTAATATAGTTAATGAAATTACTACAGAATTTAGGACGCTACTTTGGTTCATGAATGCTATTTTATATCTTGTATATCAATTATTGATTACTATGGAATGGTATTTTAATTTTAGAAAGAAAAAAATTCCAAAAATTGATACATCTATAAAATAATGAACGAACTTTTTTCAGGAGACAATAAAATCATAGCATTTGTTATTTTAGGAGCAATATTAATGTTAGTCATGGCGCTGACATTAATATTGTTTTTCTATTTTTCACGAAGAAAAATTATTCAAAAAGAACTCGAAAAGAAAACCTTAGAATTAGATCATCAAAAAGGAATCCTAAAGGCTACAATTGTTGCGCAAGAAGCAGAACGTTATCGAATTGCACAAGACTTACATGATGCCATTAGTGCTAAATTAAATGTAGTTTCACTCAGTGCTAATTTTTTATTAGAAGAAGACAATGTCACACCTCAAGAAACTGAAGAAATTATCAATCACATTCTTCGAGTCACCAATAAAACGATTGAAAGTTCTCGGAAAATTGCACACAACTTATTACCACCAATACTTGAAAAATTTGGTTTAGGAGCTGCGTTAGAAGAATTATGTGACGAATTTAGCAACAGCAAAAAAGTAAATGTGACTTCTAAAATAAAGTATAAAATAGGCAGATTACCCGCAGATGACGAATTGCACGTGTTTAGAATTGTACAAGAACTCATGAATAATTCCATGCGACATGGGAAATCGAAAGAAATCGAATTAAATTTTAAATCTGAAATAGAAAAGATATTCCTATATTACAAAGATGATGGATTAGGGTTTAATACAACTACCATTGATCTACAAAAAGGACTAGGATTGCGAAATATAGAAAGTAGAGTTTCATTACTAAATGGAAAAATTACTTTTAAAAGTGAAAAATTAAAAGGAGTTGAAGTCAAAATTACCATATAAACACACAACATCATGGATACACCAATTATAAAAATCGCCATTGCCGATGACGAAGCTTTATTCAGAGCAGGAATATCATTTATACTAACCAGAATAAAAAACTTTGAAATTGTTTTTGAAGCTGAAAATGGTGCTGATTTACTTGAGAAATTGAAAACTGCTTCCTCGCTACCAGATGTTGTATTAATGGACTTAAAAATGCCGCTTCTTAATGGCGTTGAAAGCACCAAAATTCTGCAAAAAGAATATCCTGAAATCAAAGTAATCGCTGTCACAAGTTATGATGGTAAATCGTTTATTACCAACATGATTGACGTTGGAGCTTCTTCATACTTACTCAAAAATACATCACCAAAAGTTGTGGTACATACCATTAATGAAGTATTTGTCAAAGGATTTTACTATGACGAACGCGTCCTAAAAATAATTCACGAAAACTTACTATCTGCGAAAAGTAAGCGTATCAAAAGTGATTTAGATAACAATCTGCTCACAAAACGTGAAAAAGAAATCTTAGAATTAATCTGTAATCAATACACAACCAACGAAATTGCAGACAAACTATTCATAAGTCCGCGCACGGTTGAAGGACACAGAAACAATCTACTACTCAAAACGGAATCAAAAAATGTAGCAGGTTTAGTCATTTATGGAATTCAAAAAAAGCTCATAGAACTTTCTCCAGATTTTTAATCATAAAGTATTTCAGGCAACAACTCTTCAACATATAATCTAAACACATGACAAAAAAGTAAAATTATCATTTGGGCGTTTTAACGGGCTTTCCACTATATCTTTTTGCCAAAAAGCAAAAAGGATGCCGTTTCAATCCCTAACGCAAAACCCTATAACATTCCCAAAACCTATGAACCTGAGTTCGATATAAAATTTCAGAGTGTTTTTTGTCTTTTCCGCAGTATAGCAGGGATTTTTCGTTAAGAATTTTCGAATCCTTGGAAATCGAAGATTCATGAACTCCTTGATTTAAAATAGAAAGCCGTGAACTAAAAGATTTAGAAAAATTCATGCGGTTTTAGTTTTTCAATAAAAGAAAAACTAAAAATACCTCTGGAAATCAAAGATTCATGAGTTCCAAAATATAAAATAGAAATCATACGAACTAAAAGCGCACTTTCTTTTGTTGACGCCTGTGCTGAACTTGATTCAGTATTCTTTGTGCGAGCAAAGAAAACGAAAATAATAAAATGAAAATTAAATACTTAGCACTTCTTTTAAGAATCTGTTCAAAATTTTATTTGAGTAAACTTATGTCGAACTCACGTTATGAGGTAATAACAATAAATGATTTACAAGGTTTTTAATCAAAAATTATTTTTTATCATATACGAATCAAAATCATCTTAAAAGTAAATTTATTTAAGATGATACTTTCATACGATTTAATGTTTATTTTTGGCGGATAGAAGAAAAAGTTCATGAAGAAAAACAAATTCATTGCAATTGAAGGAATTGATGGAAGTGGAAAAAGTACGCAAGCAAAAAATATAGCAAAACGATTAGAAGCCGAAGGTCACAAAGTATATCTCACATTTGAACCAACGGACATGCGGATTGGTAAAATGATACGTACCATTCTTGGCGGGAAAGAAAAAGCGGATGAAAAAGTAATTGCTGCATTATTTGTTGCTGACAGATTGGATCATATTTTGCATGAAACAAACGGAATTCTCAAAAAACTAGCAGATGGATTTACAGTAATTACGGATCGATATTACTTTTCATCATATGCATATCACGGCGCGCATATGGACATGGATTGGGTAATTCAATCTAACAAAATGGCGGCCGATATTCTAAAACCAGATATAAACATATTTGTTGATGTTTCTCCTGAAGTTGCTATGAAACGCATCAATGCGAATCGTGAAACAATTGAAATCTACGAAACATTAGACAACCTAAAAGCGGTTCAAGCGCAATACGTACTAGCTTTTGAAAAACTCAAAGAAAGCGAACATATCGTTGCTGTAAATGGCGATGAAACACCCGAGAAAGTTTCAGAAGCACTTTGGGAAATCTTGCAGAAAGAAATACAAAATAACTAAGTAAAACACTTATATCGTTTAAAAAAATCTCTTCAACTGAAGAGATTTTTTTGTTTAAATACAGTTTCAAATAGCTAAAAATCAATAATCTATTATTATTTAAACCTCTAAAAAATACAAACAAAGCGTGTTTTCCCTAAAAGAATATGTTTTTTCTCCCTAAATAAAATAGTGTTTTTCCTGTATTGAATTAGCTAATAGACTCTATAAAATGGACATTACTAGTGATAGCTTTGTTTCCAATCAATGCATAGCAGTCAAGTAAGCAAAAATGATCAACAAATTCGTAGAAAAACTTAACACTGACGGACTCGCTACCTATATCAATACATTACAAGGAATAAGTGTAAAATTAGGAGCGCAGAATGTTGCAGAAACTCAATCCGACGATAATAATTTCGACGGAGACAATCTGTTAGTGACTATTGTACGTATAGAAGAAGAAAGCACACTAAAAAACTTTCCGAATCAACGTTTAGTAGAAACTGGAGGCGCATACAAACTAGACAAGCGTTTTCCGAAAATACACCTTAACTATTACTTACTATTCTCTTGTACATTACAATATGACAAAGCTGTGGCGGTCATATACAAAACGATAAAATTCTTTCAACATCAAAGAAAATTTGCATTTACAGCAGATGAAGACGATATCGAACTAAACATGGAACTCTGTTCACCAAGTTTTGAACAACTCAATAACATTTGGGGAATGCTTGGAGGAAAACAAATTCCAAATGTCATATACAAAGCCAGAGTTTCGGCAATAGAAAGAGACATAGAAAAATTAACATCAGTAATCACATCAATCGGAGCAGAAGGAAAGCACAATGAGTAGGTACAATTACATATACGCGCCTTTGGCAACCATAAAATTACAGCGCAAAATTGAGTTGGAAACCCTAAAACATGTAAAAATATATCCAAGTAAGGAAACTGCGGCGCTCATAGCAAAATACAAACTTGTAATAAAAATAATTCCGGAAGGATTAGTAGTAATCTACAAAAAGCAAGAAAAATTTGTAGCAGAAACAGTTGATGAGGTTTTAATTATAGATGGAGAAGAAGTCATAGACAAACGAATTGTAGGATATGCATCAACAACGCCCAATCGTACATTTTCCAATTGGCTTCCCGAAGTTGTTGAAATTGAATTAGAATTCTATGCAATAGCAGATCAAGAATACAGAAATGGAACCAATTGGGACAATTTAGCACTCAATGACTTTATCATATACAGCGCTGCTGATGTAAAAGGAACAAAAACAACTAACAACAACATAAACGAGCGGATAAAACCAGATGCAATTCTGCAACTCAACATTGTAGAAGCAAACATAACAACACCAACCACTTTAACTTTTCAAATAAAATAAAATACTAACAAAACTTTTAAATCATAAACATTATGGCTAGTACATTAAAAACACCTGGAGTTTACATAGAGGAAATTGTAAAATTTCCGCCTTCCGTAGCCCAAGTTGAAACGGCTATTCCTGCATTTATCGGATATACAGAGAAAGCTACGAACAAAATTGACGGAGATCTGAGTATGACTCCTACACGAATTACTTCATTATTAGAATATGAAAGATTCTTTGGAGGAGCAAAAGCAGAAACAACCATTGAAGTAACGGTAACGGACGATTCTGCAAGTAACCGTACAATTGTTGTAACGAAACCAACAAGTAAAGAGCCATTTATAATGTATTATTCATTACAATTATATTTTGCAAATGGTGGCGGACCATGCTATATTACTTCTGTTGGAGATTACAGCGGATTAGTCGTAGATACAGTTCTACTAGAGGGTTTAATTGAAGTCGGTAAAGTTGATGAACCAACATTACTTCTTTTTCCAGATGCAACGAGAGCTGATGGAATTCAAGCAACTGCATTTTATGCTATATATAACGAAGCGTTAACACAATGTAACAAATTACAAGATCGATTTACAATCATTGACATGTTAGCAAACGATACATCTTTACCAACGGATCCTAATATTGCAGAACTTAGAGATAAAATCAGCTCAGATAAAGACTTTGCAAAATATGGAGCTGTATACTATCCAAACTTAGAAACGATTCTGAATTATAAAATTGACGAAGATAGTCTCGATGTAACTTTAGAAGATTTAGCACCAGATGATCCTCAACTAAAAGTACAAAATATCTCTGATTTAATAGATACATCAGAATTAAATACATTAATCGCTACAGATTTAGCCGATATTACATCAGATGTTGATGGAGCCGCAGGTGATGCAGCAGCAGTAGCGTTTATCCCTAATTTAAAAGAAAATATAAATGATATTATTGCATATATCAATTCATTGCAAAGTAGTCTAAACAATGCATTACAAATTGCACATGATGAAGGAAGCGTTACAACGGAAGCGAACGATCTAGACACATGGATTACCGATAATTTAGAACAAGCAATACTAGATTTAAATAAAAGTTTAGATAGATTGAATGATGATACTACAAAAGCTCAAGTTTCTAATGAAATCCAAGTCAATAAACCAGGAGTACATGATGTTTTAGGAATTCACACAGACAATGGGCCTCTTGATGCTTTAAAAGCTAAAATTGATACACTTATTGCTAGTGGAGAATTAAAACTTATGATTGATGCACTTCCTGCTGTAGCAGGATCATCTTCTTCAACAGTATCATTAGCATCTCTTGAAACTTCAGACAATGCTACATACAACAAAATAAAAACAGAAATTAATAACTTACCAATGGAATTGCCGCCAAGTAGCGCCATTGCTGGAATTTACGCTAGAGTAGATAGTACGCGAGGCGTATGGAAAGCTCCAGCAAATGTATCACTAAACTATGTAGTAAAACCAACTGTGCGAGTAACAAACGATATTCAAGATGGGTTAAACGTAGATGTAAATGCAGGAAAATCGATCAATGCAATCCGTTCATTCACTGGAAAAGGTGTTATGGTTTGGGGAGCAAGAACGCTTGCAGGAAATGATAACGAATGGCGTTATGTATCTGTACGACGCTTCTTTAACATGGTGGAAGAATCTGTGAAAAAAGCAAGTGACCAGTTTGTATTTGAAGCAAATGACGCTAACACATGGGTTCGTATCCGATCAATGATCGAAAACTTTCTAACCAATCAATGGAAAGCAGGTGCGTTAGCAGGAGCTACTACGGATGATGCATACTATGTAAAAGTAGGACTCAACCAAACAATGACCGCAGATGATATTCTGAACGGAATCATGAACATAGAAATTGGGATGGCAGTAGTACGTCCGGCAGAATTTATTGTGTTGAAGTTCTCTCATAAAATGCAAGAATCATAAATAGGTTTTAGCTAAGGCTTGCCAATTGCCCATTATGGGCTTTCATAAAAAAAACGCATAAACAAAACATTTAAAACATAAAATTATGGCAGCAGTATATCCATTACCAAAGTTTCACTTCCAAGTAGAATGGGGAGGAACTAAAATAGGTTTTCAAGAAGTTACAGGATTAGATATGGAATTCGAAAAGTTGGAATATCGAGAAGGATCGAGTCCACAATACAGCAAAATTAACATGCCAGGAATGGTAAAGTACACAGACATTGTACTAAAAAGAGGTGTATTCAAAGGAGACAACGAATTCTTCGATTGGATGAAAACAAATCAACTCAATAAAGCAGAACGTCGTGATATCACTATCAGTCTATTGGACGAAAACCATGCACCAGTAATCGTATGGAAAGTCTTAAATGCTTGGGCTTTAAAAATTCAATCAACGGATTTAAAAGCGGAAGCAAGTGAAGTAGCTGTGGAGTCTATCACGCTAGCACACGAAGGTTTAACCGTTGTAAATGAAGGATAATCAACATGGCGCTTTTTGACAATTTTAAATATCCAGTTTCAGGCTTTCACTTTGTAGTGTACTTCAATGGACTACTACCAAACCCAGTAGATATGAGTTTTCAATCCGTATCTGGGTTAAGTGTTACCGTAGAAACAGAACCCTACGCTGAAGGTGGAGAAAATAGATTTGTTCATGATATACCAAAAGGGTTAAAATTCAGTACGCTTACGCTAAAAAGAGGACTAAAAAGTGCGCCTTCATCTGTTGCAAAATGGGCTGAAGATGCGTATGAAAATTTCACTTTCAAGCGATTAAATCTAATTGTTGTGCTACTTAGCGAAAATCATATTCCTATCAAAACATGGAATATAGTAGGCGCATATCCTATCAAATACGAATTAGGTGAATTCAATGCAGAAACACAAAGTATACTCATTGAAACGTTGGAGCTCAAGTATGATTATTTTAAACTTTTATCAATAGGAGATCTTATATAATGGGAATAGAAATAAAAAACTTGCGTATCAAAGTAAACGTAAATGCTCAAAAAAAAGAAGAAGTGTCTTTAGTTAATGAAGAGCGAACCAATTGGACTTCTCATGAAATAATGACGGCTGTCTCAAAAATGATCACTAACAACAAAGAACGCTAATTATGTCTATACTGGGAAAACTAGAAAAGATGCAAATCTTTAAACTCAATGCCGAAGGTGAAAGAGAAGGTACAGATCCAACACTAGAAGTAGCAGTCAATCCAGAAGGATACAAAGAAACATTTTCTGTAGAATATAACACAGATCAAGAAGCAAACTCTAGTGGAAAAACGCCAAAATTTGTAAAAGTAAAACCAGGCGATTTTACCTTTAAACTACTATTTGATGCAACAGGAATCTTTGATATTGTCGATCTCAATCTTACGGATACGCTTGCCAGTATTGCAGCTGATATTGCAGGATTCAATCCTTTCAAAGATGATGAAGCTGATGAAAGTAATGTAGTTGCCGAAATTGATAAAATCAAAGAGTTTGTCACTTACAAAGGTGATATGCACAAGCCGTATGAATTAGAAGTTGCATGGGGATCACTAAATCTAAAATGTTACTTAACCAAACTCGATATTGATTACAAACTATTCAATTCCAAAGGATATCCTATTCGAGCAGTAGCGACACTTACGTGTAAAGATAGCAAAGCGGATGAAGTACGTGAGGCAGAAGTTAACAAGCAATCACCTGATTTAACACACATAAGACGCGTAAAAGAAGGCGATACATTACCATTAATGTCATACAGAATATATGGCGATTCCAAATACTATTTGGAAGTTGCCAGAGTAAACAATCTACTCAACTTTAGAAATCTTGAACCTGGAACGGAATTATTATTTCCTCCATTAAATAAAACGCAAAGCGCATGAGTTTAGTTGGAGACATATCGACACAACAACAAAACTTAGTAACCTTTTCAGTGCTAATTGGTGATGCTGAGGAAGAAGTAAGTGCAATCTACGGAGTAAAAACAATTACTGTAGAACGTACGTGCAACCGAATCTCAACAGCAACCTTAGTTATTGTAGACGGTGACAGCGTTACGCAAGAATTTGAAGCGAGCAATGCGGCATCATTTGCGCCAGGCGAAAAAATTCATATAAAAGGTGGTTATGACTTTGATGACAAAACACTCTTCAAAGGAATTATTACAAAACACGCCATCAGATCATCAAACAAAACGAACTATTTACTCATTGAATGCAAAGACGAAGCTTTCAAGCTAACACAAGCACGAAAAAATAAAATTTTCTATGAAGTAACGGAAAGTGATGCCGTAGGAGACATTCTCAAAGAAAACGGACTTAGTGGTTCCATGACAGAAACATCACATACGCATCATGAACTCGTACAATACCAAGCAACCGATTGGGATTTCATACAATGCCGAGCACAAATAAACAACATGCTGTGTTTTATAGAAAATGGCGAAATAAGTATCAAAGCACCAGAATTTGGCGCAAGCGTACTCACAGCAACATTTGGAGACAATATATTCACATTTGATGCAGAAATAGATGCACGTAGTCAATATGATGCTTTTGAAGCGTCTGCGTGGAACTATTCAAATCAAGAAGTTGTTACAAAAACAGCGGAAAACAAAAATCTAAACACCGCAGGAAACCTTGACGCTTCAGCATTAGCGGAAGCCGCAGGAAAAAATAGCATTACGCTTACACACACAGGAGACATTCCTGACGAAATATTGACAACTTGGGCTGAATCCAAAAGCATGTATCAGCAACTAGCAAAAATATGTGGAAACGTCAAAATTCAAGGAAACGAATTGGTTTTGCCAGGCACAATGATTACGCTAGCAGGTATGAGCGATCGCTTTAACGGCGATGTATTTGTTAGCGCAGTACATCATACCATTACCAACGGAAACTGGATTACAACAATACAATTTGGATTAAATCCTGAATGGTTTGCAGAAACCTATGAAGTAAGTCAATTGCCAGCTTCGGGTATGTTGCCAGCCATTGGCGGATTGCAAATAGGAGTTGTTTCTGCCTTAGAAGGCGATCCAAAAGAAGAACACAGAATACAAGTAAAATTGCCCATCATAAGTGCCGAAGAAGACGGAGTTTGGGCGCGCGTACTAAGCCTGCATGCAGGAGAAGAATACGGCGTACACTTTCTGCCAGAAATAGGAAATGAAGTATTGGTAGGTTTCTTAAATGACGATCCGAATCAAGCAATTGTATTAGGTTCCTTATTTAGCAACACAAATGTTTCTCCTGTGGAATACTCAGATGATAACTTCGAAAAAGTAATCATGACAAAAAGTGAAATCAAAATCACAATGAATGATGAATTGAAGAGTATCACACTAGAAACACCAGGTGAAAAAATAATCACTATTGACGATGACGAAGGTGTCATTACACTCAAAGACGAAAATAACAATTTTATTACGATGGATCCAGATGGCATTACGATAGAATCAGGAAAGGATATCATTATGAAAGCTACTGGAGATATAAAAATGGAAGGAATTAACGTTGAAGTTGTCGCTTCCGCAGAATTAAAAGCAGAAGGCGCAACGGCTACAGTAGAAGGTTCGGCAACGACAACAATCAAAGGAGGAATAGTACAAATCAATTAAACACTAAAAAATAACAATACAATGCCATTAGCAGCTAGAATTACTGACATGCATGTTTGCCCAATGTCTACAGGTCCTGTACCACATGTAGGCGGACCAATATTGCCGCCAGGCGCACCAACAGTACTTATTGGTGGATTGCCAGCAGCGAAAGTTGGAGACATGTGTGTATGTACTGGTCCGCCAGATAGCATTGTAGCAGGTTCAGGAACTGTCATGATTGAAGGAATGCCAGCCGCGCGCATGGGCGATTCCACAGCGCATGGTGGAAGTATAGTATTAGGAGAACCAACTGTAATGATAGGAGGATAATATATGGAATCATCAATAGCAACATACTTAGGAAAAGGCTGGGATTTTCCGCCAACATTTCTAGAAAAGCAAGGCGAAGTAAAAATCATATCTGATATAGAAGATATTGAAAAAAGTTTGCACACAATTATTACTACCAGACGCGGAGAACGTTTAATGCGTCCAAAATTTGGGTGCGATCTTACAGATCAAATATTTGAAAATCTGACAGCTACGCAAACCACCATAATGAAAAACCGAATCAAGGAAGCCATTGTTTTATATGAACCGCGAATTGAAATCATTAAAATAGCATTAGACACACAAAATTTTTTAGAAGGTAAATTTCTAATCAAAGTAGAATACATGATAAGGGCAACAAATACAAGAAGAAACATCGTATTTCCTTATTACATAACAGAAGCAACAGACATATAACAATGCAAAACGATTGTACAGAAAATTCACTAATAAAGTTACGCGAAGGCACTACACAGCAAGCGCGTTATCATGCTTTGCTCGATCCTGAGAATGTAGAACTCATGGGATTTGAAGTAAAGGATTGGATGAACTTTGCAGAAGAATTTTCGAAGCACGTACAATTATTCAGTAACAAAGACCACAACAATCCAAGTGGCACATGGGAACCATTTCATAATGCTTCAAAAGAAATAAAAGAAGTTATTGAAACCTATACAGAAGGAGATGTTACGCCACAATTGGCACTATTTATAGCGTTCTTAAAACTATTAAACAAAAGTAAAGAACGATTCAACAACATTACTAAACGTCATCTTGATTTCTATTACAAAGAAGTATTACAACTTGATAAAAATGACGAAAAAGCAGATCACGCGTATATTATATTTGAATTAGCTAAAAACGCGAATCAACAATTTTTAAGTGATGAAACGCTTGTAAAAGCAGGAAAAGATAGCGAAGGAAATACCATTCATTATCAACTTGAAGAAGAAATCGTAATCAACAAAGCAAAAGTTGCAGCATTGCGAAACACGTATTCATATCCTGCTGTTTCTAACTGGCATGCTTCAAGCATTGCAAACTCTGGTGATGGAGAAGGAGCAGAAGCTGAAAACGGCGGAACTTCTTGGTTGCCTTTCGGCGATATGGAACGCAATCTTGCCAAAAAAGGATTCTCGGTAAGTGCGCCATCATTACTCTTAACAGAAGGCGGACGTACGATCACAATAGCGGCTTTGTACACATCATTAACCATTGATGGAGATTTAAAATCACTCATCACTATAGAACATACAGGCGAAAAAGGTTGGGTGACTCTTGAAAATACGTCAATTAAAAAAGTTGCTGTAGCAGAAGATTTACTTACGCTCAAAATTGAACTTAGCGAAGACGATGACAAAGTTGTCAACTACGATGCTGAAATTCATGAAGGGAAATACGATACTGAACATCCAATAGTGCGTGTGCTTTTTACGCCTGAAGACAGAGAAGCAAGTTCATACAATACATATTTACTCATCGCGAATGCGGAATTAAAAAAAATTGACATTACCACAATAGGAGAATATACTACTGGTTTGACAGTAAAGAATGATCTTGGGAAAATAAAAACTGACAATCCTTTTTATCCATTTGGACCATTAGCCAAAAAACGAGCAAAATTAAAAATTTCATCAGAAGAATGGATTGGTAAAAATATTAGTAATGTGGAAGTTTCCTTAGATTGGAAAGATTATCCAGATAATTTTCAAACACATTATCAACATTACTTGGTTCAATATCTAAACATTGCGCCATCAGTCAAGTTCAAAACAGTATATGACAGAACAAACAATACACAGTTAGTCACTGATGCAAACGGTACAAATCGTTTCAAAGTAATTTCAAGTTATATAGTAGATTTCAAAAATCGATCTAAAAAAAGTACAGCTCAAAACAATGTGACTACAGAAGAAGAGTCTGATGCAATGTATGAAGAATATAATGAAGACACTACTGATGCAGCAACTACAGAAAGCGCACCACAAGAAAGCACAACAGATGAAAGTACTTCAAAGATTCAAGAAATGTTTTTGGGGAAAGCAGGTGTTATATTCAAAAATTTCTTACCACCGCAAATAAGCTATGTTCCTAAAGTAACGGACGAATACTTTATTCAATTGTCGCTACAAAATAATTTCTTGCATGACGCTTTCGCAAAAATTTATACGTATCATGCGTTAGAAGAAGTATCGCTACCAAACAATCCGTACGCACCATTTGCAGAAAATTTAAAAGTTACTGTTACAAGTCAAGAAACTATTGGAGCAGATGGCAATCAAATTAAATTGTATCACGAATTACCTTTTGGAATAAAAAAGGTGCAACGTTCCAATTTATCGCTGATGCCAACTCCTGAAGATGGCGGACAATTATACATTGGAATCGAAGACGCTATTGCAGATCAAAACATTCAATTACTATGTCAAATAGAAGAAGGTTCTGAAAATCCTGATGCAATTGAAGATTTTGGATTGGCAACTGTAACGTGGCAATATTTACATAACAATACATGGAATAATCTAAAACCAACATATTTACTAAAAGACCAAACCGACGACTTTTTAAAAGCAGGATTGGTTGCCTTTACGGTTCCACGTGATTTTGGAGACAATACAATTTTTACAGAAGATTATTTATGGATTAGAGCAACAATTTCGAAAACATATGATACGGTTTCAAAATTTGCCAACATTCATGCGCAAGCTGCTGAAGCAATATTTATAAATGACGAAAACACTTTAGAACATCTTGAAAAAGGAATGCCAGCAGAAACCATTTCGAAGTTAGAAGATCGTTTGGCAACCGTAAAAACAGTAACACAACCATATGCTTCTTTTGATGGTTCTCCGAAAGAAAGTGATTTGGATTTTTACAGAAGAGTTAGCGAACGATTGCGTCATAAAAATAGAGCCATTACACTATGGGATTATGAACATTTGGTGTTGCAAGAATTTAATTATTTGCACAAAATCAAATGTTTAAATCACAGCACTAGCACAAGTTTCAAGGCTCCAGGGGAAGTATTATTAGTTGCGATTCCAAATATCATTGATCAGAATGTATTTGACATTTACAAGCCAAAATTGAGTCAAACAAAATTGGGTGCTATTAAAACATACATCAACAAACTCAACACATTACATGTAAATGCAGAAGTAGTTTCGCCAGTGTACGAACCAGTATTAATTACGTTAGGCGCTAAATTTTACGAAGGATTAGACGCAAACTATTACGAAAAACAATTGCAACAAGACATTGCACAATATTTATCGCCTTGGGCATTTGACAAAAATCAACCGATACCTTTTGGAAATGCAATGTACGCGAGTGAAGTTATCTTTTACATCGAAAAATTAGACTATGTAGATTATATAAAAGATTTCAAAATGTTGCACGATGGAGATGAAAAGGATGAAATCATTCCAACAGACCAAAAAAGTATTTTAACCTCAGTATTGCCAGAAACGCATGCTGTAACCGCAATAATAAACACACTATGCCAATCTTAGATGAACATATCACCATACCGAGCAATGTAAGCTTCAAGGACGATCTGGATTTTGAATATCTAAGAGACGCAGGACAGCAATACATTGAAGAACTCAGTCGAAAAATCTGGACAGATTACAATATTCATGATCCAGGTATTACGATTATGGAATTGTTGTGCTATGCCATTACAGATTTAGGATTGCGCATAGATCAGCCAATTGAAAACTTAGTGTCTTCTCCTGAAAACAACTTTGAGAGAATGCACGAACAGTTCAAATCGGCAAAAAATATATTGACATGCAAACCTGTAACCGCAATAGATTACAGAAAACTATTCATAGACATCAAAGGTGTCAAAAACTGTTGGTTGGCAATTCATCAATTACCATTACATACAGAATGTAACATAGCAGATCCGAAAGTAAGTTTTCAACCATTTACAGGTTCAGAATACAGTACGGAATCGTTCAATGTAAAAGGATTATATACAATATTAGTCGATTTTGATGAAGATGAAGTATACATAGAAGCTGATATCATTGCGGCGATATTCACCAAATATCATCAAAATAGAAACCTTTGTGAAGACTTAGTTGAGGTACTAAAAGTGCCAAAACAATGCATTCGTGTTTGTACGCAAGTGCAATTGGAAAATGCCGCTGATGAAGAAAAAGTGCATGCAACTATTCAGTTTGAAGTTGGACAGTACTTATCGCCAAGTTTACGCGCAAATTCACTTACGGAAATGTTGGATAAAGAACTTTCGTCAGATAAAATATTTGAAGGACCAATTTTAGAAAACGGTTTCTTAACACCAGAAGCATTAGAAAAATCAGAGTTGCGAAAAGAAGTACGTTTGTCAGACATTATGAATATCATCATGCAAATTGATGGTGTAAAACTCATAGAAGATATTAGTATTGATAACTGTCCGCCAAAAAATGATGGAGATTCTGATTGCAATCAAAACATAACCGCAAACAGTGATGCTTGGATTATTTGTATCGAAGAAAATCACTTACCAATACTATGTGACCAAAGTACATTCAAATACAAAAAAGGCTTTTTGCCAGTTGGTTTAAACCAAGAAAAGGTAGATGAATACACAGAAGAACTAGAAGCTGAAGATAAAGCAAGTCAAGAAAAATCTTTTGACGATTTGCCAATGCCTTTAGGAACGTATAGCAAAATAAAGTACAATACCGTACAACATCACTTGCCAGAAAACTACGGAATTTCCAAATATGGATTATCCAATACTGTTTCTGACGAACGAAAAGTAAAAGCAAAGCAATTACAGGCGTATTTACTATTCTTCGATCAAGTATTAGGAACGTATTTCTCACATTTAGAACATACAAAAACATTACTATCAGCAGACGAAACTTTGCAACAAACGTACTTTTTCAAAGCGGTAGAAGGTATTAACGGAATAGAAAACTTATTAGCAGACTTTCCAAGCTACCAAGAAAATGTAGAAAATATCATTGACAAACTAGAAGATTTTAATGAACGAAGAAATGAACTTTTAGATCACTTAATAGCACGTTTTGCAGAAGTATTTGAAGATTATACCAATACCATGCACAAACTCTTTGGAACGTCAAAAGATAGTGTGGAAAGAAATATCATCAATACCAAAAACAAGTTCATCAAAGAATATGACATTATCAGTTCTGAACGCGGATTGGCTTTCAATTACAGAAGACCTTCACAATGGAACACAAACAATGTATCAGGTTTTCAAAAACGAATTGCACTATTATCTGGTTTAGACGATTATTCGCGACGTGACTTATTCAACGATAACATTACTATACAAACACTAAAACGGTTTACCATAGCTGATGGTGTTCACATTGAATATCGTTGGCAAATAAAAAGTGACGACAAAGTATATTTATCATCACGAAAAGATTTCAAATCAAAACAATTGGCAATCACTGAATTACTAGAAGTATTGAAGTTGGCAACCAATCAAAATAACTATGTGTTGCGCCGAACAAAAACGGCTTCCAAACGGTATTACATTGCGTTGGTAAATGAAAAAGGAAAAGTCATTGGACGCCAATACAATCATTACTATGCAACCAAAGAAAAAGCAGAAGAAAAAAGAATTGCAACCATAAAATTCATAGATGATTTACTCTTTGATGAAGGTTTTTATTTGATAGAAAACATACTCACATTACCGTATCATACTGGAGATATTGGAGAATTAAATGAATGTTTGCCATTATGTATTAATGAATGCGGAACGTGTGCAGAAATTGATCCGTTTTCGTATCAAGTCACGATTATATTTCCAGGATATACGTCACGATTCTCAAATATTGACTTCCGAATATTTATGGAAGATTTAATCCGAAGAGAATTACCGGCGCACATTCAACCACGAATTTGTTGGGTTGGACATATTGATGGCGCATTGACACGCGTAGAAAAAACGCCAATTATAGTAAATCCTAATAGTGGCATATCCAATATGGTAATTTCGAAACCAGTAGTTTCGGAAAAGAAACGGAAAGCTAGCAAAGCAACGTCGGTATTTAGAGTAGGTGAAGATGTATACGATGACAATTTTACGTATACAATCAATGAATACGATGAAGATTACGATATGAAACACATTCAAAAAAACTGGAAAGCATTTCTAAAATCAAAAAGTAGAAAAGCTGGCGGTTATATGGCAACACACAATGCAACCAAAAAATTAGTATGTGCTATTAATAGAATGAATACAATTTATGCAACAGGAACATTACACGATTGTGATGATGACGAAGGAGAAAATAAAAATAGAATCATACTAAACCGAAGTGCGCTTGGTTCGCTCTAATTAAAAGTTAAAAGTTAAAAGTTGAAAGTTAAAAGTTGAAAGTGAAAAGTTGAAAGTGAAAAGTTGAAAGTGAAAAGTGAAAAGTTGAAAGTTGAAAGTGAAAAGTGAAAAGTGAAAAGTTGAAAGTTGAAAGTTGAAAGTTGAAAGTGAAAAGTTGAAAGTTGAAAGTGAAAAGTTGAAAGTTGAAAGTGAAAAGTGAAAAGTGAAAAGTTGAAAGTGAAAAATTGAAGTTGAAAATTAACAATAAGAAATCAACGAATAAGGAATCAACGAATAACAAATTAGTATCGAAAAGTACTTTGAAAATTAAATGCGAAAATGAAAGATTAGAGAGAACCGAGCAAATAAAGTAAGTGAATAACTTACATAAAAGCCTAAAAGCGAAGCGATCTAAAATCAGCTAAAAAATAAATACCGATGGAAACAATAGAAAAGAAAGAACCGTATTTACATATTTTAAACACACAAGGCAATATTTATGAAGAATTTTTGCCAGATCAGGTTTTAACACACAAAAACCTAAATAAAGTTGTAAATTACTTCGAAGATCAAGATCGGTTAAGTCGCATATACTTAATTGGTGTTGGAATTGGATGCGGAATGAATATTGTTTCATATTCAGGAGGTAAAATTATTATAGCTCAAGGTGCAGGAATTACCACCGATGGCGACATTATAAATACAATAACACGTGAATTTCAATATTATGGTGAACTGACAGATAGAGCGGATTACGCTTTATTTAATGGGAGACAGGTATATGAGATTTACGAACAAGAGGGGGCGGGACGTCTTTTGGACGAGCACCCGCTCACCTCTTTTAACACTAACGAACCTGGTGCGCTCAAAGATTATATTCTTATAGCGTATGTAGAAAATTATACAGAAGATGAAGGATTGTGCGGCGGTTCTGGTTGTGATGAAACTGGAAACAAAGTATACAGCAATCTTAAATTCTTACTTATACACAAAAACAATTATGCAGCACTAATTTCTGGAGATACCATTTACAAAAGTCATGATGTACTTAAGTATTATGATACGCTGCCAGAATTGTGTATGCCACGTTTATTATTGACAAAAAATAATACAACTTCTGGAATTTCTATTCACGATCAATTCAAAAATAGCCTCTTCTTAAAAACGGAATTACATACTGGAATTACAACTATTATAAATCGTTTTAGTCACCGCATTAACTTTGCGAGATATGGCGTGAATGTTCCACAAATTACGGCTTATTTTGACGCTATTTTTACTGTACAAGAAGAGCAATTTATTCAATACAAATATGATTTATTAAAAGATTTAATAGATACCTATCGTGAAATTCGCGAACTCATTTTATATACACGTTTTGAGTGTGTTGCAAATATAAATGCATTTCCAAAACATTTGCTTTTAGGAACCTTAGAAGAACAAACGCGTTTACAAACACGTCACAGTTTCTATCCGTCACCAACGGTTTCTGAAAATGATGAAAACTTACTTTCTATCAGAGCATTGTGTATTAAATTTTTCAATCAACTAAAAGAATATAGAATACCAAACGTACCCACGACAGCAATTAAAATTACACCATCTAAAGGATACGAATTCAAACTCAGCGAACGTTCCATTCCATATTACTATGAAACGAAAAATTCGTTGGTTACCAATTGGAACCCGATCTCGATTCAACAGCGAAAGCCAAAAAATCAATTAGGATATCATGTTTCCAACCTGAAAAATATTCCTTGCATTCAAGAACCGTTAAAATTCAGTCATTTAGACAAAGATTTCTATCGAATAGAAGGACACGTTGGAAAAGATTTCCGCTTGGCGCTCAAAAGAGTAAATACCTTAAAAGCTAAATACAACTTAGCATTTGATGTAAAAACGATTAGTATCGGATTTCCCGTAAAGAAAATTACGCTTGACGATGATAAATGTGATACAAAAGATTATGCAATTCTTCTAAAAACTTGGGAAAAAGAATTTTGCTGTACCGCAGAAAGCGCAACAGAATTCTTCAACAAATATCAATACACATCGCCAGGAGATAATGACACAGTAACTACTGTATATTCGGTTGCATCTGTACAATCAGCACAACAATTACAATTATTGAAAAAGAAAAAAGCAGCAAGTGCTGAGCTTGGAAAAATTGCCGAAAGTACCATCAATACAAATGCTGAAAGCACCATCAACACAAATACAGATGCAGTAAGTGTAGATGGAGTAACTGTAAATGCTGCCATATACGAAGATTCTCTCCAATATGCAATTGACCAAGCCTATATTCATATAGGAAATCAAAACGTTGCAGCAGGATATGTTTCTACAATAACTTTAGACATTATAGCTCAAATTTTAGGAACAGTTGTTAAAAATGATGATTATTTCTTTTACACAGAAATTCCTGTAAAAATAATTACCAATTTGGCGGAGATTAAAAGACTCTTCTTACAGTCACTAAACGAATTATTCAACACCGAAAAATGGACTGCATTTAAAGCGGCAATTGAACAATTATGTACAGACGTAAAACAAGCACTATTTGCGTTATCTAACTTAAGCGCGGACACCGTTTTTGGAAGTAAAACACATGATAAAATGTATGAATATTTTATCTATGAACTCTCAAAATTATGTTGTTTAACAGAAAAATTTAATTGGCTAAAAGATCAAGTAGATGACATCAGAAACAACTTATATAGAGAACTCATCTTATCAAAACTCATAGTTGAACATCCAGGAGCAGAACACATGGCTGGTGTGCCAAAAGGTGGAACGTTTCTAATGGTTTACATTGGAGGAACCGAATCAATACTAGATGATTCCAATATCGTAGAACGCCAATTTAACGGACTCATACAATTTGACTTTGCATTGCCATACATGTGTTGTTCAGACTGTCCGCCAGAAACAATTGTATACAACACTGTAGAAATAGAAACTACCTTATCTATAGCAAAAACAAAATACTGCTTGCCTTCAGATGATGGTTTAGTAGATTTTGTAATTCAATCATCAGGTGATGGCGTGGTAACTTCTCCGGAAGGAACGGCATTCATTGTACAAACGGATGCAGGCTATGCATTTGATCCATCTGGAGTAACTGATGAATTACTAGGACAAACTTTAACGTTCTTAGTAGATGGAAATACACCAACGGTTCCTGTTGAAATATGTGTTTTCAAATTTCCTCTGGATGTTACGCCTACGTACAATTTCTTATCATGGAATGAAGCAGGAATAAATTTAGATTTAAACGTAAGTCATGAATTAGATACACTTTCATACTTTACCTATTCATGGACTCGTGAAGACGGATCAGAAATAGGAACTGAAAAAGATGTATTAGCAGAATTCTTCGCTAACCCAGAAGAGTCGTTTGTAGAAACATTCAAATTAATCATTGGAGTAGAAGGATACCAAAATGGATGTACTGAAAGTTATGAAGTTCCTGTTGATGAAACACGAGAAGTAGAAATCAGCGTCGTAGTTCCTGAAATCATATGTCACAACGTACAAATGACAACAGTGGCATTGACTCCAATTATAGTAACACCAGATGGAGCAATACTAACATCACCACAAACACCAATTGATGCGCCAAACTTTATAGAACAAGATGGAGCAGGAGATTATTTTATAAATCCAGTAAACGTGCCAGATGCATTACTTGGTACGGACATCACATTCGAAGTTAATGGAAATCCTGTACCAGACAAATTTACACGTATTGGTAGATTGCCTTCAGTTATAAACATGGACGGTCAAGGTAATCAATTGCAAGCGTATGATGTTGTTGAATGGAATGAAAATGGTGTCATAGTAAACTTAAGAGCGACACATGCGTACCAATCACAAACGTACATTGAATACAGATGGACTGAAAGAAGCACTGGTATTTCAATTGGAGACACAAGGAATGTTTCAAACATAGCTGTACAAGGAACAGGAGAAGCTTCCGGAAACTTTATGGTAGAAATGCGTGTCATTGGTTTGGAAGATTCTTGTTCAATATTTTTTGAAATAGGTTTTACAATACCAAGACCTATGTTAGACATACCGACAGGAATTTGTTTTGGAGACTCCATAGTCCTTGATGTTGATCCTGAAGCAAATATTACTTCTCCGCAAGGTAACTTTATAGAAACTATTTCGGGTATTACAAAATTTGAATCAGGACTTGTTCCAAATAACCTTGTAGGACAACAAATTAATATTCATATAGATGGTTCACCTGTTGCATCAACAACAGTGTACAAAGTTCCAGGTATTGATAACATAAATGCTAATGATGAACTTGTAGGTTGGGACGGTGAAGATGTCATTGTTAATTTAATAGCTAATTATACAGTACCTGGTGTAAGCAATCCACAAAATTATTTAGAAGTAAAATGGTTTGATAACAACAATGTTTTGATTGAAGGAGATATTACACAACATAGAATTCCTTCGGATGGAGGAACAGTAGCAATAACATACAGTGTTATTATAGCTGTCAGAGCTAGTCTAATAGATGTTGATCCTTGTGAAACAGTCGCTATTGAAGTGTCCATAAATAGAACACGTCCAACTTTTATACTAGAAAGAGGGTATTGTTATGGCGGTTCAATAATGGCAGCTGATATTATAATACCAGTTTCGCCAGCAGAAGTTGTCCTTACATCACCACAAGGTGGTGGATTCATTCAACCAAATGGAGATGAATATATATTTCAACTATCACAATTCCAATTTAATTTAATAGGACAACGAATAGGCTTCGAGATTGGTAACATAGAAGTAGCACATACATTTGTATACCAAACTCCAGAAAGTGTAGAAGCTACATACCAAAATGAGCGTTGGGAAGGAGATAATTTAATTGTAGATTTAGTAGCAAATTATAACATAATAGGTGTAAACAATCCAGAAAATTATTTAGAAGTAAAATGGTTGGACGAAAGCGGAGCTTTAATTAATGAGCTCACAGGACATATTATTCAATCAATCGATGGAAGTGTAGATAGAACATATTCAGCAACAGTTTCTGTAAAGCCTGAATTGATGGATACTACTCCTTGTGAAACAACTCCTGTAGATATTACCATACGTGAAAATAGTCCAGAACCAGCACAACTCAATTTGAACGAAAGCTATTGCTGGAAAGAAGATACAGAACCTTTAAAAGTTTTACTACCAATTAGAACAGCAGATGCTGTTCTTACATCTCCGCAAGGAACTGCATTTATTGAAGTAGAAGGCGAAAATTATGTGTTCAATCCATCTTTAGTGCCATTTGGAGAAGTTGGGAATGAAATTCAATTTCAAATAGGCAATGATATTGTTGGAACAACACGTGTATACAAATTTCCTGCTGATGATGATATTACGCATGATGTGGATAATTCTAACTGGATTCCTGGCGCCGCCGGATATATATTTAGATATAAGCATACATATAGTGATAAAAATTATTTTGACTACGGTGTACTACTATTACCAGACGGAGCACAATTAGACCCAAGCTCTACAAATCCACACAGATATATGCTAGATGCAAGTACAACTGTTGGACAAAGAACACTTGTTACACTTGCTGTAAATGGTGTTAGTTGTACAAGTGAAAATCAAGTTACAATTTCATCAACTCGTGATAACCCATCCGGACCAGCGAACCCAACAGATCCAACAAGTCCTCTAGGACGTTTGGTGTGTACAACTTCATATACTGACAGACTCGAAATTTTAGGAGTAAATGATGAATTAAATAGACTAAATGAGAAATTTGGAGGAAAACCGTATGAAGGCAATATAAAAACGAATGTGTTGACTCCTTTACGAGATACTGTACTTGCAATAAGTAGATCAAAAAATCTTAACACTGATGGCTTGGAATTAATCGGTCAGATCAATTCAACTAGAACTGAACTACAAAATAATTTCTTGAACAATACCAACATTAATAATGAAGATAAAAAATTATTTCTAAATGTAGATGAAGTACTAGAATTAATGTCTTTAGAACTGTTACGTTGTGTTGAGAACGATACTG
The DNA here is from genome assembly GCF_009901525.1 of Kordia antarctica. Classification (NCBI taxonomy): domain Bacteria; kingdom Pseudomonadati; phylum Bacteroidota; class Flavobacteriia; order Flavobacteriales; family Flavobacteriaceae; genus Kordia; species Kordia antarctica. The sequence goes on along the minus strand of NZ_CP019288.1, from coordinate 1,040,270 downwards.
CAGCTTCACTGATGACAAGTATTAAAACGACATCAGATGATCGTACTATTGATTATGGAGATGGAGGATCAAGAATAAAAATAACAGATGAATATTTAGCCACTTTCAATGGTAAAGATCAAGTGCTTGTAAACGAATTAAGTACCACTTTTTCAACGAGAACTAGATAACTAATTGATGCATACAATTCATAACATAGCGTTTGAAGTTGATGTAAATCATAATGACGGACTTGTTTCGTGGGAACAATATTATGTTGATTTTTTTCAAAATAGATTGTTGCCACGTGTGGAAAGTATTTGCGATAATTGGGACAAAAAATACCCAAACACAAAATGTGCAATTGATTCCATTGATATAAATGTTGAGGTTGATGATTTGAATTTAGAAACCTTACAGAAAGAAATCATTCATCAAATAAGTCAGCAATTAATTAACATTCAGTCGGATGGAACTTCTAGTGATGGAAAAATTATCGCAAGAATTACACCAGAAGCGTCTCCGTTTGATGCGCTATTAAGATATCTTTCTGATGGAATATTAGAAGCGTACATTCCTGTAAAATCATTCAAAGAATGGTTGAATACGTCTGAATTTACAAGTACTGAAAAAACAAAGCTCAAAACGTTATTTATACAATCATCGGATGCTATTGAACGTATGTTATCGCTGCTGCGGAATGATCATACAGCGTTTTCAGCACTTATAGAAACCAAACAGCAATTTACAACGCAACACATAACGCTAGAAACTACTTTCTTTAAACAATTTATCAAAGCAATATTCGAAGGTTTTCAGCTGTACTATGATAATTCCGTAGCGAGTATTTGGCACAAAACACTTGGCGTAAGTAGTTCCATAACACAATTTTCAAAAACGTTTCTGCAACTATTACAACCAAAAGTACAATCGGAAGGAAAACGGATTACAAAAAGTAATGAACGCTACATTTCAATTGCACTTTTACAGGCAATTGTACAACATGAAGCAGGAAAAAATATAACTATTAGTGTCTCAAAAATTGGAACTGTCGTAAACGAAACTTCTAAAAATCAGCGAGACACCACAAAAGATGTGTTGACTCAGAAAAAAGATTCACAACAATCAACGAAAGATTTAATAGATGCAACGTCTGACAATCAATTAGTTGATGAAATTGAGGATGAAGCTGAAATTGAAAACCTTCAAACAGAAAAAGATAAAACAGAGAAGCATCAAACCAACGAAAAAGTTTCTGATACTATTAAAAAAGAAAGTGAAAAAGCAATTACTGAAAATAGAAATGTACACGAAAAAACTGCTGCTGATTTAGAAAATACAACGGCGAATGATACAGAGTCATTTCTCGCGAAAGCGAAAACACCAAAAACACTAAAAGACGTTGCGTTAACCACGGAGAAATCAGGCTTAATTCTGTTACATCCTTTCTTAACAACCTTTTTAAAAGGCGCTGATTTAGTCACAGAAAATAATGAAATCAAAGACATTGACAAAGCGTGTATGTTATTGCACTATTTGGCAACAGAAAATGAAGAAGTTACAGATGTAGAATTGACCTTAGAAAAAATAATGCTCGGAATTCCGTTGGAAACAATTATTGACTATCAAACGCCTTTGACAACCGAAGACAAAGCACTTTGTGACGAATTGTTGAACGCCGTTTTAACGCATTGGGTTGTATTGAAAAAAAGCACCATAAACACCTTGCGCGATATGTTTATAAAGCGTGACGGATATATTACGATTACAGAAGAAAGCATAAAGCTAAAAATAGAACACATGGCGCAAGACATTTTGCTAGAGAAAGTTCCGTGGAATATTAGCTTATTCCGTTTAAAATGGATGGAGAAAATGGTACACATCGAATGGTAAATTAAAAAATTAGATTAACATAGATATTGCATGAATACAGCGCGCGCTCAAAAAAAAAGAACAGATGCATCGAAAGGAAATTCCTCTCGGTCAAATCTATTTATTGCGCCAAAAAAAGCTAAAAAAAAGGGTAAAAAAGCTACCGACGATAAAAAAGCGGAGTTATTTGTAGTTCCAAAAACGGAAAGCAATGCGGCACCTAGCAAAACCAAAGAAGTTAAAAATTCTAAAGGAAAAAAATCTTCAGGTGCAGCTATTCAAGTGAAAAAACCAGCAACAAATAGTGCCGTTGCAACACCAAAAAATACAAATGCTGCTGCAGCAAAAGGAACAGACGCTAAAAAAGCGGCTTCCAAAGAAGGTGCAGTACCAAAAGGTAAAGAAGCGGAAAAGAAAGAATATATAGTTATAAAAACGCCTTCGACGCCAGAAAGTGACAAAGCGTTTCAAGACACGCTAAAACATGTAAAAGGCGCAAAAGAGGAACAAGAAGTACATCCAAAATCAGATGTAAAAGCGCAAGAAGTAAAAGCTGCGGCTATTTTGCCAGTAGAAGAGCAGCAACAAGTTAATAACAGAACATCGCATTACGCAAGTATTGAAGCGACTTCCAAAGAAGCTAAGAAAAAGAAATTTACGGCGGCGAGTTTTAAAGAATCACTCAAAAAGGAATTAGATACGTTAGAATCTAACTTGCCAACAACTGAAGAAGGCGCGGAAGATTTTAAGAAAGATAAGCCGCTTGATGCAGTTAAAACGAATGTAAATAGCAATGTTACGGAGGAAAAAGACAAGGTTGCCGGTCCGTTAGCAACAGATGCAAAAGATCCAAATCCTCCAAAAAGTGAAGTAAAATCTACCGTGCCAAAAGGCATTATTGCTGATAAACCAGGAAAGGCTCCAAAGCCAATCAACAATAAATCGGCAACGCCAAAACCAAAGCATAAGACTGAAATTTCCATGGAAAAAGAGAGTGATTCTCTTGATGATTTAATGGAAGAAAACCAAATTTCCGATTCGCAATTATCCAATTCGAACGAGCCAAAATTCACAGAAGCACTCGATTCTAAAACCAAAGCTAAAGAAGAAGCGAAAAAAGCGCCACAACGATATCGAAATAAGGAGAATTTGGCGCTTGGCGAAGCTAAAACGCAAGCAGGAACTCAAGGTCAGGAGAAGTTAGGCGGAATGTTTGCATCACGAACAGATAACTTCACCAATGTTTTAAGCGCGCAAAACTCTAACGAAAGTGAAGACAAGCTTGAACAAAAAAGGATCAACAAAGAATTTAAAAGAATTTATGACAAAACCAAAGAAGCGGTTGGCGTACGTTTAGATAAAATATCTACAGATGTTGATGCTTATTTTGAAGAAGGTGGACAAGTAGAACGCGCTAAAAAATCTTTTGAATCACGCGTAGAGAAAAAACTAAGTGATATTTATGGTTGGACAACTATTGACGATAGTATTGCAAGTTTCTTTACGGGTAGTGATGTAAATGCTGGAGCGATTGAAGGCGTATTCCAAACGGAAAAAAAGAATTTCATTGACAAGCTTGATAAAATATTTGATAAAATCGCAGCTTTAATTGCAAAAGGTCTGAATGAATCAATGACATTGATTGATAACGGTAGGACGGAAATGAATACCTTCAACAGTACTTTAAGTACAAAACAACAAGAACTTGCCGCGGATTCATTAGAATCGTTCAATGATAAATACACAGACTTAGAAGAAACGGTTGCTTCCAAAGAACAAGAATTGGCGCAAGATTTAGCAAAACAATACAAAGAAAATGTAGACAGTTTACGCGCAACTTTTGACGAAATCAAAGAACGCGTAAGTTCCTCTTGGTTAGAAGCGGCGTTTAATTTCTTAAAGGGAATCATTGAAACTATTCTGAAAATAAAAGACTTACTATTTACGCTCATTGCAGCGTTGATAGATGCTATAAAAGCAATTATTACAGATCCGATAGGTTTCTTGAAAAACCTTTTCTTGGGAATCAAACTTGGGTTTGAATACTTCTTTGCCAACATAAAAACACACTTAATCACAGGATTGATAGAATGGCTCACAGGTTCATTAGGCGGCGTTGGAATTACAATTCCTGACAATTTATTCAGCCTCAAGGGAATATTTAACCTCGTCATGCAAATTCTAGGATTAACGTGGGATTACTTCAGAAGCAAAGCCGTAAAACTATTGGGCGAACCCGTGGTGGAAGGCATGGAAAAAGCGGTGGAAATATTCTCCATTGTCAAAGAAAAAGGAGTAGATGGACTTTGGGAACATATCAAAGAGCAGTTTAGTGACTTAAAAGAAGTAGTCATGGATGCCATTCGCGATATGGTAATTACCAAAGTTGTAGAAGCTGGAATTAAGTGGATTATGGGCTTACTGAGTCCGGCAGGCGCATTTGTAAAAGCTGCGATGTTAATCATTGATGTTGTTCGTTTCTTCGTAGAACGCGCCGCACAAATATTTGAACTCGTAACCGCATTCATTGATGGAGTGAGAGCGTTGGCTTCTGGTGGAATAGAAACCTTAGCAAAATCTATTGAAAAAGCATTAGCTAAAACATTACCAATACTAATTGGTTTCTTAGCGGCATTAGTTGGAATTACAGGCTTAACGGCAAAAGTGCAGAAAATCATCAAGCGAATTCGTAAGCGTATTGACAAAGCCATTAATAAGGTGATTAAAAAAGCTAGAAAGGCTTTTAAAGGTTTGGTTAAGAAAGGGAAAGCTAAGGTGAAAGGTGCTGTTGGGAAAGTTCTCAAATGGTGGGGTTGGAAAAAAGGATTTACCAATAAAGATGGCGAAAAGCATACATTAAGTGTTGAGAAAAAAGGGAAAAAAGGAAAACTGATTATAAGATCACAACCCACTGAAGTACAAGTATATTTAGCAGATTTGAAGACGGAAATAGAAGCACTTCCTAAAGATCAAAAAACTCCAAGGATGAAAAAATGGAAGCATGCTAATAAAATGTATAAAACTGTGAAGCCATTTTTAGTAACACCACCAGTTTCTGAAGATAAAAAGGAAAAATTTGTAAAAGCGCTCGCTAAAATGGGAGATGCATTTGCGCAATTGCAAGGAGGAATCAGTAATAAAGATATCCCAAAAGCTGTTTGGAGTCCAGCAAGAGGAAATACTGCAAGTGTAAAACCAAGTGTAGTTAAAGTAGATATGCTTTCTAAAAAGCATGCTGTTGGTGGGTCAGATCCGCAGGATAAAAAGGCAACATCAGGAACCATAGGTTGGGCAAAAATCTATAATAGCGGACTTACAAAAGCTAGTGATAAATGGGTTCAAATGCATTTAGTAAATGAAAAATTAGGAGGAGAAGGATATCCTTATAATTTGGTTCCTGGAAGAAACACTACCAATTCTGGAACAATGAGATCATTTGAAAGTTTTGCTAAAAAATTAGTTTTAGAAAATAAAAATAGCGTGATATGGTGGGAAACGAGAGTAAGTTATCATGGAGGTGCAAGTAAAGATTATCCGAGCCGTATAGACCAAAAAGTAGGGTTGTATATTTTTGAAGGAAATAAGAAATGGAAAAAAGATGTAAAGCATAGGTTACAAAATATTTCTGTAATGAATAAGCCTGATTTTTCTAAGAAGCCTATACCAAGCCTTAGCTCACCTTCACATACATTATTTTCTATAATAACATACAAAGGTAAATCATATAAAGGCATATTTAGTCAAACCGTAATGAAGCGAATTAAAAGTGAGATAGCTACGACGGGAAAAGGATATAGTACACTTAAAGAGTTTGAAACTAGAATGTTAAGTTTTGTTCCGAAAAACCTTAAATCAACACGTGGAATAAACAATTGGCAAGATAATTTAAAAAACAACATCATTCCTGCGATAAAAGTTCTGCATAAAGGCAGAAAAATAAAGATAAGATAACAATAAAATTATTCTTAAATTACAATCAACATTAAATTCAAAAAATTGATATGTTTGAAAATACCTATGCACTCTTCAATTCATTGCGAGATCGAATTGAACCTAAAATAAAAAAATCTGAAAACTGTATATTGGGTTTTTTCACGAAACTAAGTGAAGCCAAAATAAAAAAGTTTCAAGATTCATTGGATATTAAACTTTCAACTGATATCAAAAAACTGTATAGAACTTGTAATGGTTTGATAATTGATTGGAAAATGCACTCTGACACTTCAAACAGAATAATAATAGGAAAATCGGAAGTATATGAACTTGGACAACTTCTTAGCGATTCTTCATATTTTTTTTCAGGAAGAAAAGAGGTCAGACAAAAAATTTGGAAAGCAGAAAATTTCAATGATGATTTTTATGTGTTAGATCATTGTGAGGATGGAAATTATACTGTTTTTAAAATAGAAAATGATAAGGCAATTTTATTTTGGTACAATGCCTACGGGCAATTGAAAAAAATGTCTTTAACACTTCCCGAATATATTGATCAAAACATCAAGTTTAATGCTATTCAATTATGGCAGGAATATTTTTTAGAAGATATCACTGAAAGCCCAGTGCGGAAGATTCCAGATACTATAGCAAGTGATTTAAAAATCATTGACTCGGAATTTAATACAGAAGTATTTGAGCAATTTAATAACAGCTTAATCGATTCAAATTTTAATAAATATCAAGCAAAAAAGGACAGAATAGATTATTTTGAAATTATAAGTGAGCAATTGAAAAGTTTCAAAAAAGATGAAACTTTTAAAAAAGTTAAATTCAAAATAAATCCCGGTGTGAGTGTTGCAAGTTTGAGAAGGTTTCACGCATCAACAGGAATAGAATTGCCTTTAGAGTTATTAGCATTTTACTATCAAGTAAATGGTTTTTCATTAAGATGGACAACAATTCAACAAGAAAAAACAGTAAATGGGTCTATTCAAATTCTATCATTAGAAGAAATGATGGGTGGAAGACAATTAAAAAAGTGGAGTAATGAAGTATATAAGGGACAATTTTGGGATACAGATGTGGATAATTTTAAATCTGTAAAAAGGTTTGAGAATATTGAGTCTACAGGAAATGATGTTGTGTTGAGTATTGATGAGGATGGTTACAAACTTCTTTTATTTGATGATGGTGATTTTAAGGAATTGAATATTTCAATTAATGAATATATTACCAAAGTATTATCTGTAAAAGGAATTAATGAATGGCACTATCATTTACTTGATGAAAAAGATAAGAGTAGTATGAAAATTATCTCAAGAGAAATTATTGATAAGACTTTTCCAAATAATTCATTATAATTAAAAAACCTACAAAAAACCAAAATCCCCAAACATAGGTAAAAAAACCACAAAACTATTTTTGTATATTTAAGAAAACAAAAATAAAAACGTATTCGCATGGAAACTGACCAAGAAAATCAAGAAAAAAAATCGCAGTCTAGGCTTGTGAAATTAGGAAACGTTGTATACGAATTCTTTGCTTCGTTCAATAAATTTCGTCGTGCTTCATTTTTGAGTATCATTATTTTAGCAATTATCTTTTTGCTAGTAAAAGCACTCGATCAGGCGTATACACTACTAGTTGATATGGTAGAAAGCGCGCCAGGTTCATTAATACTATGTTATATTATTATTTCTGTGTTTGCGTTGGTTATTTCGCACTATCCAATTTATATATATTATGCCAAAGACATCAACGATAGTAAAGATGAAAACTATTGGTATGCACACGTGTGGTTAGGAATCTATAAAATATTTACCTTTAGTAAAAAACCTGAGAAAGAAGTAATTAAAAGACAAAAAACGGAGGAAATTAACGAATCTGGAACTTCAAAATTAATAGGAAGCAAAAGAAAAAAAGAATACAAACCAGATTATTTTGCGAAATTCTTTCGATACAGCTTGGGCTTGTGCATCTTTTCCATTTGGACATATTACATTTTCAAAACCTATGAACCAAAACTCTTATTTGCTTTCGGTGACATCAATATCATTTTGTGGAGCAATCTATTCTTCTACATAATTCCTTTTTTGGTTATCATATATATGCTCATAAAAAAGAATAAAGTTGAAAAGGCAAACAAAAAATACAGAGAAACACATGACAAAGATTCGCCTGCTTACGAAAAATTTTATACCAACGGAATCGTATTCTTCTATATAATTACATTACTTTCCATCGTAGTATTGCTTATCACAGCATTTAGTGGAAATTTCAATACAGCGTCTTATTTCTTATTACAATCGCTTACACTATTCTTATCATTGACGTATATATATTTTCGCTTATTTCGTTCAAAACTATATGATTATGCCTCCATACCAGTATTAAAACGAATTGAAGTAAATTTCAACTATGTGGTATTTTTCTTCATTGTGGCAGTATTAATTTTTGGTTTAATTTTGTATAGCAACATTGCCGTTGCGTACGATTTACCACTTGTAAATGCAATGGTAATTCTACTCGGATACATATACATTATCTATTACGGATTGGCATGTGTACTAAAATATCTATTTGTAATACAAGCAATCAAAAGACAATACAGTGCTTACAAATGTGGAGAAATAGAAGAACAACCATACAGAGATGCATCTGGTTTAAAAGAAAGTAAATTTGCACGGATAATTCCATTAACTGCTCAAGGACAATTTGTAGCAACAGGACAAAAGAAAACGACTTTTTATTTAGTTGCAATAATAGCAATTATTATATGTTCCATGATTTGGAGAGAAAGTACTGTACATGAGTTAGATACGCGAGTTCCACACATGGATAACGATGTTTTACACATGCGTACGTATTTAGATTCTTTAGAAAAAAGAATACAAAACGACAAACCACTCATTTTTGTGGCTTCTCATGGTGGCGCGGTAAAAGCAAACATTTGGACGATGAAATTGCTAAATCATCTTCAAAAAGAAACAAAAGGAGAATTCTTAGATCAAACCGCTTCATTTTCAGGTGCTTCTGGTGGAATGATGGGACTTTCAATGTATGCTGTATTATCGGGACAATTCCCTAAAAATTCGATTAATCGTTTTGAAAATATTGATGGAAGAATAAATACTGTTGCCAGAAAAAATTATGCTTCCATGGATATTTCATATACATTAGGTTGGGATTTTATCCGAAAAGCAATTCTGCTCAAACAAATGAGTCAACATAAAGACAGAGCGTATTATTCAATGGTAGCGTATCAAAATTTGTTGGAAGATAAAAATGGTAGAACACTTATAGATGAATCATTTCAAGGATATTGGAAAAAGAATATTTTTGATAAAAATGAGTATTTCCCAGCGTTGTTGGTAAATACGTCTAAAACCAATGGAAGAAGAGGCGTTTTTAGTTCCGTTCGTTACGATCAAACGGAAAGAGATTTGTTCTTAAATGCAGATAATTTAGCGCAATTAGAACCTATTTTTCCAGAAAATGGAGATGAAAAACGATCTGTAGTTTCATTTTATCAAGCGGTTTCGTGTACCAATCGGTTTCCAGGATTCAGTCCTGCGGCAAAAATAAAAGGTTACGGACATTTTATTGACGCTGGCGCGATTGATAACAGCGGATTGCTGACAAGTTTGGATTGGTACGATTTTCTCAAAAACAGCAAGGATTTCATCATACAACCGGAAACCAATGTCATATTCGTGGAAATCATCAATGGGAAATCAAATTACATCAAATACTTACTAGAAAAATTTAAAGATACTACTCAAATAGATTTTATAACATTTGATGAAAAAGAACAAGGAAATCTATCCGCAGTTATCAGCGCAGGCGCAAATTTGGACAAAAATCCAGATTACTTTAGTGATTTAATCAAGCGACTTGAAAAACGTGGAAGAAAACCAGAGAGTGAACTAAAAGATTCTTTAGCTTCTGCAATCAATTCAAAAAAATATCGCGTAAAACACGTGCCAATTTATCTACCAAGAGTTATTACTATTACTGATGTAGAAGTATTTGTTGGAGGAGAAATAGAAGGATTTATTAATGATGATCCAAATGGTATTAAGGTAAGAGACAGTCTTGTAAACTTTCTAAAAGTTGAAAATAAACAAATTTTTTCAATGACAGAAGACGCAAACAACAAACACCATTGGAAAACGTATGAGCCTACATTGGCTAGACATTTGAGCAAAAGCACCTTGAATTATTACGACAGTATTCTTAAAAATAGCAAATTCATTAAAAATGATGTTGAATTTCTAAATAAGCAACTCAAAAATAATAACTAGAAAAGGGGAAAAACACCCTTAGAAAAAGTGTTTAAACGGTTTCATAAAATAGGAAATCTTCTTTTCTTTATATGTTCTATGCGGACACGTAAAAAGTGTTTCTAAGCAAATAAATAAAATTTATCAAAAGACATGACTGTTGAAATTATAGACTACATTAAAGAAGCCGTGAAATTTAGACTTATCAAAGCTTCTGAAAGCGATGAAGAAATCAACTTTCCTGTATTTGACTTTGCTAAAGACGATACTGAATTTTCAAAATTTGTTACACAAAACAATTTTCAAATCTTTGAAATACTCATTCTATTGCTCTCCATATTACCACATGTAGCGCCAGGTTTTTTAACTAGTATTCTATCCGAATATTTCCCAGATGGAAGTGAATTTCCAGAATTTGGAGGCGTAAAAGGAACACATTACCGCGGAATTATTCCAACAGGAGAAACGGCACTTTTTATTGTTGCTGGTGATAATTTTTTGGCAAGAAATCATATTGTAAAAGCATTCGACGAAAGTCATACATTTTATCAAAAATCTATTTTAACATTAGGAAATACGCCTTTGGGCGAACCAAAAATTAGCGGAACACTTTTGCTCGATCCTGAATACATAGAATTATTTGTATATGGTTCCATATCAAAACCAAAACTCAGTCAAGATTTTCCTGCAGAACTGCTTGAAACGAAAATGGAATGGGACGATTTGGTATTACAAGAAAAAACACTCAACGAAGTCAACAATGTCATCGTTTGGATGGATCATAATGATACATTACTGAACGAGTTTGAAATGAAAGACAAAATCAAGCCAGGTTACAAAGTAATGTTCTTTGGCTCGCCAGGCGTTGGAAAAACACTGACTGCTAGCTTGATGGGAAAACACACTGGAAAAGAAGTGTACCGAATAGATTTGTCGTTAGTGATTTCTAAATACATTGGAGAAACGGAGAAAAACTTGTCGCAACTCTTCAACAAAGCCAAAAACAAAAATTGGATTCTTTTCTTTGATGAAGCAGATGCTATTTTCGGAAAACGTACGGGCGTTCGCGATGCGCATGACAAATATGCCAATCAAGAAGTATCATTCTTACTACAACGAATTGAATTGCATGATGGTTTAGTCATTCTCGCATCAAATTATCGCAGTAATATTGACAAAGCATTCACACGAAGATTTCAATCTATCATACAATTTGAAAGTCCAGGCATTCCAGAGCGTCTCAAACTTTGGGAAAAATACATTCCAGAAGCATTTGTATCTGACGAACTCGATTTGGCAACTATTGCAGACGATTATGAAGTTACAGGCGCAAACATTGTAAATATAGTGCAATACGCATGTTTACAAGTATTGGCAGATGGCGGAACGGAATTGACCAATGAAATCTTAATCAACGCTATTCAGCGCGAATTTATAAAAGAAGGGAAGATGGTTTAAAATAATCGTGTATGACGTTACATTTTAACATACAGTTTAATTATAATTTTAGTTAATTTTAATAAATTGTGAAAAAAAATAAGCGATGCACAAAAGTTACATTTTCATAGCAATATCTTTTATTCTTTGTCAATTCTCTTATGGTCAAATCAATTTTCAAGAACGAATTTTGCTAACTGTGAGCGGCGGTTTTTCTTTGACAGATACGCCAAGAGTTAAAACTACTGACATTGATAATGATGGAGACAAAGATATTATTTGTATTCATGAAAATTCGGGTGTTAGTAACTCAAAGATGACTATTCTTGAAAACACAGATGGCTTAGGAAACTATACGCCGATTTCTTTCTCTAATAATGGTCCTAGCGATTTTGTATTAGCAGATTTTAACAATGATACATATGTCGATATTATAAGTACGTATATCTTTATTAATTTTTTGAATGTCATCAGAAATGATGGTACAGGAAACTTCAATTCACAAATTATTAGTAACGACGCTTTTCTTGAAACATACTCTATTGGTGCAGCAGATTTTGACAACGATACTGATATGGACATTGTAATTGTTTCTTTGCGTGATGGTGAACGAGAAATTACTTGGTATAAAAATGTAGATGGAACTGGAACAATAGATCCAACTACAGGAACAATCATTCAGGCACATTCTGATACGTATTTTCCATTGGAACTTTTGGTAGCAGATTTAGATGGCGATACCGATATGGATATTCTAAGTATTAACGGTGATGCTTTACAATTAGGTTGGTATAAAAACTTGGATGGGCTTGGTAATTTTGGAGCTCGAATATCAATTGATGTAACACCAATGGAAGATTTTATAGGACTTCATGTAGCTGATATTGATGGAGATATGGATTTGGATGTATTTGCAACCACAGGAAATGGTGACCAAGTAGTTATGTATAAAAATACAGATGGACTCGGAACATTTGGAGCACGGCAAATTGTTTCAGCAGCTGCGGACGGTCCAATTTCCGTTTTTACAGCGGACATAGACGGAGATAATGATTTAGATGTAATTTCAGCTTCTATTTCAGATACTACAATTGCTTGGTATGAAAATACAGATGGACAAGGAACATTTGGAGCGCAACAAGTTATAACAAATACCATAAATGATGTGTCAACTATATATGCAGATGATATTGATGGAGATGGCGATATGGATATTTTAGCTGCATCATTTGAAGAAGATGCTTTGATACTCTATGAAAACTTGCGAATTTTAAATGTTGAAGAAAATCGAATTAACAAAATAGTTATCTATCCAAATCCTACAAAAAGTACACTTTTTATAAAAGAAATGCAGCATGTAAAATCCATTTCTATATATGATTTACAAGGAAAACTATTAAAAACAATTGTACAAGAAGTTCCAGTTTCTCAAGCAGAAATTGATCTAAATAATCTTTCAAAAGGAATTTACTTTTTAAAAATTCAAACTGATAAAGGAATTCAAACAGAAAAAATTATAAAGCAGTAAATCTCAGTATTTATATGTAATTCTGAAGAGTCTTAGAAAGCGTCATTCTGAACCATGTGCTGAACTTGATTCAGTATCTATTCAGAATCTCATTATATTGATTATTAATGATTATGGAAAACCGAATCAAGTTCGGTTTGACGAAAATTCAACTTTTTAGACAACCTCTTTTTATACTATTGCTTAATGACTTTAGAAACAAAATAATTGTTAGTTCCGTATAAAACTTTCACAATATAGATTCCTTTAGCAGCATTAATTTCTAATGGTAATAGTTGCATTTGTGAAAAACGTTTTTTTGAAATCAACCTACCATTTGTATCAAAAATCTGAACTTTTATTTCTTCATAATTATCTTTTAAATCAATCCAAAAATTACCAGTAGTTGGATTTGGATAGATAGCATAATTGATAGTTTTTGAATCAACATGTTCCGTAATTCCAAGGATTCTTGTTTGACCAATTTCTTTTATTTCACAAAGATTTAAAACTCTATTGTAAATGTTGATATTATTCAATGATCCTGTAAAATTTTGAACTCCAAGATTGCTCTTTCCTAAGTATAACTTATTGTTAGCAGTTCCGTTTCCGATGACTAAATTTTCAGAAATGCTTCCGTCCAGAACACCATCAACATACATAAATGTAGTAGTTCCGTCATTTTGAATTACAATATGATGCCACATTCCGTCGGTAATCACATTTGTACTTTCATAAGAACCAGTTGAAGAACTGTCAAAAAAACCAATAAATTTTCCTGAATTGGCTTGTATATAAGCTCCAAATCCCATGTGAGCGCCTTGCAAGCAAATTTGCAAATCAGCAGTAATTGTATTCGATTTTACCCAAAGCGAAATTGCACATTGCGTAAAAGATGAATTATCAAAATTTGATATCGAAGAAACTTGAGAAGTTCCATCAAATATAATAGCAGTATCATTTACACCAAAAGATTCATAAGGCAGAGCAGCAGTGGATTGTAAATCATTAGTATTGACATCATCTAGTAGATTATTCTCAAATAAGAAAGACGCAACAGGTGAAGTATAATTATCATATAATATTTCAATATCGCACAGCGTTAACATTCTATTATAAATTCGGACATCATTCAAAGATCCTGCAAAATTTTGAACTCCAAGATTGCTCTTTCCTAAATATAATTTATTGTTAGCAGCTCCGTTTCCGACTACTAAATTTTCAGAAGTGCTTCCGTCTAAAACACCATCAACATACATAAATGTGGTAGTTCCGTCATTTTGAATTACAATATGATGCCACATTCCGTCGGTAATCACATTTGTACTTTCATAAGAACCAGTTGAAGAACTGTCAAAAAAACCAATAAATTTTCCTGAATAAGCTTGTATATAAGCTCCAAATCCCATGTGAGCGCCTTGCAAGCAAATTTGCAAATCAGCAGTAACTGTACTTGATTTTATCCATAATGAAACTGCTGTTGCAGTAAATGACGAATTATTAAAATTTGATATCGAAGAAACCTGAGAAGCACCATCAAAAGAAATCGCCGAATCATTTGTAGCTACTAAATTATATGAAACGCTTCCGTCAGTTGTATTCAAATCATGATTATTCAGTGTATCATCTACTAAATTAGTATCAAATTTATAATGCGCTTGAAGACCATCTGTGATGTTTTGACCTATGACTACATATTGTATTGTAATGCTAAGAATAAAAAGAAGAATGTTTTTTTGTTTCATAAGCTATTGTAAAAAGATGAATTTAAAATGATGGTATAAATTTACTGAAACTAACGTGAATTACATAGAGAATCTATTTACGGTTTATGAAAACAGGGTAATTTTATTCATAAAAGGTATCTATTATTTTTAATAGCATGAGGTTTTTAACTATTTAATTTTCAATAGAATAAAACTAATTTCTAAAAGAAAAATGGTGTTATTCACAATAAACCTTCACAATACTACAAATCATTTTCTTTCTTCATCAACGTTGTTCCAGAAAGCAAATCGTGCAATCCATATTCCTTTCCAAAAAGATATGTAAACATATCCAACGGGAATATTCGCAATAGCGAACGCATACAAATTCTTATAAAACTAGCTTTCGAACCATCTGTATGTACAACTTTTGTATTTGTCAGCATTTTCCCAATTGTTTGTCCAGTTGTAGCTTCTAAAATCAAATAATAGAAAAATAGGATCAAGTATAAAAAAGACCTTTCTGAGCTACCAAACAATGCTGAAGCAATCATTAAAATGACAGAAATAATTAAAATGATTGTGATGTCAATCAAAAAATTTGCTAATCGTACGGACTTGTCAATTCCTTTCATGTGCTAAAAATGAAAAATAATAAGGAATTACACAAATATATTACATCCGAAAAAATATAATTTCATTGATAAATAAGTAAAAAATCTTCACAAATAGGAAAAATGGTTCGAACTATTTCTTTTCCTTGAATTTTCATCATAAATGCTTTCATCTCAACAATAATAAGAGATTGAAGTTTTTTTTCATGAAGTATTCTTAATAGTAATAACGAATCTCACATAAATAGGTGAGTTGAAAATCACATATACGGGTGTTTTCTAGCATGTAGCGTTGTCATAGTTTTGGAGTGTACAAAATAATGATCATTAACAGGCGGAATCTGAAAAGCCTTTACAGAGTAAGAACGAAAACTTTTAAATAATAAAATTATGTCAACAATTACTACAGTAAAAAGTAACGAAGTATACGAAGGATTCGATGTGCAATCTGTTAGAAAATGCACACCTAGCGTATTAGGATTTAGAGTTTGTGCTGAATTAACTGCCGATGGCGATGGATCAGTACAAATAAGAATAACTGCTGAAACTCCTTTCGGAAACTTTTCAAAAACATTTTCATTCAATGCAGATGTAGATTTTGAATTTAATCCAATACCAAGAGTATCGATCAAAATTTCTATTAGAAACTTTAAAGTAACCGATCAAACAATCAGTTTTAACTTGAAATTACAAGGTTGCATTGACTTACCATTTGTTGGTAAAAAATGTGTAGAAAAGAGCTTTGATATCAAATTACCAATGCCAGGTTTAGCAGCTAAAAGTATGGATGAATTATCATCTGGAGATTTAGCTTTATTAATGTTAGCGGCACAGGAAGAAAACTGTCAGTGTAACTAAAAATCAATTGGTACTTATGGTGTAATCCGAAAAGCCATCAAATAGAGTAGGAGAAATTTTAAAAAATAGAATTATGTCAACATTCAATTTAAAAACTGCTTTTACAAATGAGCAGTTGCGAAACATATACATTGCAGGAATTAACGTAATCGTAGCAAAACCAACTGGTGGAGGAAATCCAAACGTAGCTTGGCAAGTATATAAACCTTTACAAGGAAATACCATCACATGGAAAGAAGAATACGGAATTTATGCATCTACCAGTGATGTTGTAAATGGTGCAAGACTGAGTCAATTATCGAGTGTACCAGTTGGAGCCATACAAAATAAATTATATACACTAGAGCCTGATGGTTCTACATCTGGACCAGCAAGTGGCGGAAAACCAAATTCATATGCATTAGAAAATAAATACTCTAACAAGGATTATATGACTGTTGGTTTATTTCAAGATGCAAATGTTAATGGAACGGACATTGCAGGAAACGCAATTTCGGCGGTTCCAACATTACTAGCGCATACAGCAGTAATGACGCCTTATACAACAGTTTATATATGGTTGGAAAGTAATGTAGTCAGTAATACGGTAGTTACAAATGTAACTTCTCCAATGACCGCATTAAAATTTGGTGGCGGAGTTGATACTATTTCTGTTGCATATGATTCTGAAACAGGGAAATTTATTCCAACAGGTGACAATGCAGAACTAATCACACATATAGAACCATGTTTATAGGTCAGTTTAGTGTGTTACGGGGCAATCTTCGGATTGTCCTGTAATTTTAATTATATAAATAAAACAGTATTTACATATATACATAGAAGTAAATTTCATAATTTAAGAACATACATAACTACCTAAAAAAGTAATCATGGAAAAAACAAAAACACAAGAAAGACTTGAAACACTAACAACACTAAACTCCCATATTATACATTTTGATACTAATATTGCTCGAAACAAAGGAGAAGAAGCTAATATATTGCATATTTATACGACCACTTGGTTAGAAATTCCAAATGTGAAATTTAAAAAATTCAATTTAAGTAATTTTAGTTTCTCAGAACCTGGATCTGAAATAGGATTTTTAGTTTTAAACTTAATTTTTGAATCTAAAGAAAATCTAATGACTGAAAATATAGAGACTATAGAACGGTATCCAATCAATAAATTTTTAAAAATTACTAAAGATAATTATCCAGATTTTAAATTTAATGCGAGCACATTTGATATTCTTGTCATTAATACCTCCATAGTTAGCAATGAAATACCGATAGATGATCCAACAGGAACAAAACGTACCGTAATTACGTATGAAGATACCGATATTATAGACGAAACAATTCTTTAATTTGGAATGAAATACACTGTAAATCATAAAATCATACACATACTAAGTAGTATGATACTAGTTGTTATATGTTTTGTTGGTTGTAAGCAAGAAAAAGCTTCCATACCAACAAAACATGTACAACATATTGATAGTTTAAATACGAATGCTTTTAAATTTTTAAGAAAAAGAGCTTGGGAAAATTGCTATGTACTTGCCAAAACTGCCGATTCTTTAGCAACAATACATAACTATAAAAAAGGAAGTGCCAGAAGCCTTAGAATTCAAGCGCATTATTGGAATAGTAAAAAACAACTAGACAGTGCATTGCACGTATTGCAAAAATCGGAAAAGCTAGAAGAAACTGCTCAAAACTACAAAGGATTACTTGCTGTGTACAATACAAAAGCATTGCTATTCAAAAAAAATGAATTCTATGAAGAAGCGTTGGCGAACTATAAAAAAGGATTGGCGCTTACAGATAGTAGCATTACGCATAAACAACAAATTAGTACACATGTAAATATTGCAAATGTATATACTACGACTGGTATTTACGATTCCGCTATCTATCATTACCAAAAATCATTGCTATTAAACAATCAAGAAACCACTAATAGGCAAACAATTGCAGCGTATTCAAATCTTGGAAATGTATACAGTCTGTCAAACAATTACAAACTTGCGGAATTCTATTATACAAAAGCATTAAACCATTACAAAGAGAAAGAAAATAGTTCTCAAACTGCCAAAATGTATAACAATTTGGGCGCATTATTCTACGAAAAAGGTGATGATTCACTTTCGTTGGAATATTTCAAAAAAAGCATTCAGCTCAAAGAAAAAATTTCAGATTCATCTCAATTAGTAAGAGGTTATTTGAATATTGCCGAATTATACGCAAAAAAAAATACGGCACTTGCGTTGAATTATCTGCAAAAAGCAACACGTTTAGAACAGCATAAAAAAGAAACTTCAATCAAAGCAAAAATTCATATTGCACGTGCAAATATCTATCAATATAAAAATCAATTGGTAAAAGCGAAATCTGAATTACAAAAAGCAATTGTACTTTCTGAAGGTGACGAAAAACTAACGTTAAAGCGTTATATAGCCAAAAAACAAAGCGAATTTGCGCAAAGCGAAGGAAACTATCAAAAAGCGTATGAATATCAATTGCAATATGAAGTATTAAATGATTCCGTATTCAATGAACAAAAGCTTTGGGAAATTGCTGCATTGCAAAAATCGTATCAATCAGAAGTAAAAAAAGTAGAAATTTCATTGCTAGAAAAAGAGCGTGCATTAGCCGAAGAAGTAGCTTTTAGAAAGCAAGAAGAAAACAAAAAATTATATGGGTATTTAATTGCTTTCGCGATTATCCTCAGTTTGGTCATCATCATTTCGGTGTATTTTTACAAACTAAAAAAAGCAGCGAATCAATTAGCAAATCAACAAGAAATCTTACTCAAACAAAAAATGCAAAACCTTGTCAACGATCAGGAAATACAAATTATAAACGCTACATTATCCGCTAAGGAAAAGGAAAAAGAGGAAATCTCTAAAGAATTGCATAACAATATAGGAAGCTTGCTCACTTCCGTGAAATTTCACTTTCAGGCATTTGATAAAAATGTAATTGAAACTCATGAAGGCACAAAAAAACTCTATGAAAAAACGAATCAAATACTAGATAATGTAACCGATGAAGTGCGCGCTATTTCGCATCGATTTGACAAAGATCCAATTCCAGAATTCAACCTGGAAAATGCAATCACAAACTTTTCCAAAAAAGTAGAAAACCGAAACTTAAAAGTATACACAACCATTCATGGTTTGGAAACGTTTCAGAATTCGCAAACGAGTATCTTTATCTTTCGAATATTACAAGAATTGGTCAATAACGTATTAAAACATGCACAAGCGAGCGAATTGAGCATCAATATTACACGCAATTCCAATCACATAAATATGATGGTAGAAGATAATGGAAAAGGATTTAAAGTTGAAAAAAAACGCTACGGAATTGGCTTAAAAAATCTAAAAAAAGAACTCAAAATACTAGATGGTTCTTGCCATATTGATTCCAATGAATTGCGTGGAACTATTGTAAACATTGACATTCCAATACACTAAACTATGAAATTACTAATTTGCGACGATCACAGTCTTGTTTCTGAAGGTATTGAATTAATGCTTCAAAACAGTTCGGAAACATTTGAAATACACATTGTAACTTCAGGAAAAGAAGCGCTTCAATTTCTACAAGCACAATCGGTAGATGTCTTAATTCTAGACATTTCCATGCCAGAAATGGATGGATTAGAAGTGTTAGATGCGCTAAAAGCAAAAGAACTTGTCGTACACGTATTAATGCTCACGATGCACAACCAAATTGAATACATCAAAAAAGCAATGAGCAAAGGCGCAAAAGGCTACATTTTAAAAAATACAAGCAAAGAAATGCTCATTGAAGCCATTCACAAAGTTGGCAAAGGCGAATCTTTTGTAGATTCAAGATTAACCACCATTTTACTTGATGATTTAACAGACGTTCCAACAACAGAAAAATCTAAAAACGTTAAACTCACGCCACGTGAAATAGACGTTCTAAAACTCATCGCACAAAACAAAAAGACCAAAGAAATCGCAGCATTGTTGTTCATTTCTGTAAATACGGTACAATCGCACAAAAAAAATCTATACAGCAAACTCAACATTCATTCCGTTTCGGAGTTAGTGAATTATGCGTTTTTGAATGGTTTTGTGGAGATTTAGTCTAAAAAACCCAACGCTCACAAACAAAAAGCAACGCTTACAAAAACCAACTAGGAAACCACTTTATAAAAGCATAGATTTATGAAAAACTACGCTAAAAATGCTCAAAAAAGTATATGGAAGTGCCGTATTTGGTATTGAAGCCACAACAATTACTGTAGAAGTAAATATTGCAAAAGGAATTGGATATCACTTAGTCGGTTTGCCCGATAATGCAATTAAAGAAAGCAACTATCGCATTGCGGCAGCGTTGCAAAACAATGAGTACAAAATTCCGGGGAAGAAACTAACCATTAACATGGCGCCAGCAGATTTGCGCAAAGAAGGAAGTTCGTACGATTTAACATTAGCAATAGGAATCTTAGCCGCTTCCGACCAAATAAAATCTGAAAACCTTGAAAAATATGTCATTATGGGCGAATTATCCTTAGACGGAAGTTTGCAACCAATTCGTGGCGTATTACCAATTGCCATCAAAGCAAGAGAAGAAGGTTTCAAAGGATTCATCTTACCAAAACAAAACGCCAAAGAAGCCGCAGTTGTCAATAACTTGGAAGTCTATGGTGTAGAAAACATCAAACAAGTCATAAATTTCTTTGACAAAGGCGAACCGTTAGAGCAAACAATAATAGACACGCGCGCAGAATTCTTAAACAATCTTGCGTTTCCAGAATTTGATTTCTCCGATGTAAAAGGGCAAGAAAGTATCAAACGTTGTATGGAAATTGCCGCGGCTGGCGGACACAACGTCATTCTCATTGGTCCTCCAGGTTCAGGAAAAACGATGTTGGCAAAACGATTGCCGTCAATTTTACCGCCATTAACACTTCAAGAAGCCTTAGAAACAACTAAAATTCATTCTGTAGTTGGGAATACAAAACACAAATCAGGACTTATTTCTGAGCGACCTTTTCGAAATCCACATCATACAATTTCAGACGTTGCTTTAGTTGGCGGCGGAAGTTATCCGCAACCTGGAGAAATCTCTTTAGCGCATAACGGTGTATTATTCTTAGATGAATTACCTGAATTCAAACGAAGTGTCTTAGAAGTTATGCGACAACCGTTGGAAGACAGAGAAGTAACGATTTCCAGGGCGCGATTTACCATCACCTATCCAAGTAGTTTCATGTTGGTGGCAAGTATGAATCCGAGTCCAAGCGGTTTTTTCAACGATCCAAACTCGCCTATGGGCGCTTCGGCAATGGAAATGCATCGCTACATGGGAAAAATTTCAGGACCTTTATTAGATCGAATTGATATTCATATTGAAGTCACACCAGTTCCTTTTGAAAAACTTTCGGAAGAACGAAAAGGTGAAACTAGTGAAACCATTCGAAAACGTGTTATCAAAGCGCGTGAAGTTCAAATTGAACGGTTTAAGGATTCTGAAATATTACATAGCAATGCGCAAATGAATACGAAGCAAATCCGTAAGCATTGCAAACTTGATAAAGAAGCGCTAAACCTTCTCAAAAATGCCATGGAGCGTTTAGGTTTATCTGCAAGAGCGTATGACCGAATTTTAAAAGTTGCACGAACCATTGCTGATTTAGGAAATGAGCCAAATATTTTACCAGATCATATTGCAGAAGCTATTCAATACAGAAGTTTGGATAGAGAAGGTTGGTTGGGATGAGATATTTTGTGATTATAAATCGAGTGGATTTGTAAAAAAAAGCTGCAGCATAAGTCTCTTAACTTTTGTCCAAAATTTTGTTGCAAATCCACTTTATTGAATAGCCTGAGACCATGAGTTTGATTTTAATTATAATTTATTTACAAAGGTTTTGTTAGTTGATTTTTACTATTAAATCAAAACGTTAAATGAGAAAACCTAATTCTTACAAAATACGATAGCTCCACAAGTTGAATGTGAATCTACGAGCGAGAGAAAAGCATCACCAGAATTTATGGTGTTATCTTCATAGAAGTTTTTAAGGTTTATAAGTATATCTCCGGCTAGTGTATGACCAAACCTTCCAATATTATCGTAAAATCCTTTGTCTGCCTTACAACCAGTCATTTTAACAAACAATTTATTAGTAGGTAGAGAATAATTACTAGTAAATACTTTTTTGATATTTGCAGTGGTTAACATATTCTCTTTAAGAATAGCCCGACTGATACGATGAATGGTTTTAAACTTTTCCATTGAATATTCATGTTTGTGAGCTTCTGAATTCATCGCCCATAAAGATGGTAAATTTTCATTGATCAAACTGCAAATATCAAAGTCACCATTCCCTGGCTTACTTAGAATACAACTTACTGCTCCATCGCTGAAAATTGATGTATCGCGCTCCACTTTTCGCTTTTCGTCTTCTCCAGTTATCATATCAGAACAAACTAAAAGGACATTGTTCGCCATTCCTGAGGCAATCATGCTTACGCCTACTTGTAAGCCAGTGATTATATTAGCACAATCAGAAAGAGAAATGCCGATTGGTAATGCTTTGTTTAAACCAGCTTTCAACAGAAGTTTATTTACATCAATGATATTAATACTGTAACCTCGTGTAGCATTTTCAGAAACATATAAAACTACATCAATTGCATCTTTTTTGACAGAAGTGGCGTTTAGCGTTTTTTCGATTGCATTAAAGCAAAGGTCAATATTTGATATTTCAGATGCTGCAAAGTAATTTGAACCCGCTTTTTTATAGATATTTAATTTATCCTGATCATTTTTTAAAAAATCTAATGTATCAATGGGTTGACTTTTCCCTAAATCATATTCAATTGCAGAAAGAGAAGCGATTTTCTTCATTTCATTTGTTTTTTTAATCTATTAATTATGAAATTGAAACCTATTCATAAATTACATATTTTTCTCTCATATTCTTGTATTTCGACAACTTTGGTTCCCAACTTGCTCTTATTTCTTCCTCAGATATTCCAGCTATGATCTGCATTTTTAGATTAACGGTGCCAGCTAATTTATCGAAATCTCCAATTTGTGAACTCTGAGATTTATCAAAAAACCTTTCTTTATCTGGATAGTTCTGGTAGAACTCTAATAACCATTTCAGGTTGATTTTCTTTGTTTTAAGTAGCTGTTCAACATCATACTTTCTTAAGTCTATTCCGTAGCAGGTTTTATCCATATGTAAAGGGCTCATACTCATACCAGATATGCTTTTTGGAGTAAATGAGAATGGATATTGATCTTTTAATTTAGGATTCCCTAATACCGTAAATGGCATATAAGTTCCTCTTCCTTGGCTAATTATTGTTCCTTCAAATAAACATAGTGATGGGTAGAGCATTATAGATGCTTGCGTGTTGAGATTGGGTGACGGACTTACCGGTAATTCATAATACGTTGAATGTGTATAATTTTTAAGAGCTATTATGCGTAGCTTACATGTAGCTTTATTTGGTAACCAACCTTCTCCATTGATCATTTGTGCAAATTCTGCCATTGTCATTCCATGAGTTATTGGTACTGGAAATTTTCCTATTCCTGACTTAAGTTTCATATCTAAAACAGGTCCGTCTACGTAACCATTCGGATTTGGACGATCTAAGATGATCAACTCTTTATTATTTTCTGCGCAAGCTTCCATAATATCATAAAGCTTGTTTATATAAGTGAAAAATCTACATCCTACATCTTGTATATCAAATACGATCACATCCAATGCATCCATTTGGTCTTTTGTCGGTTTTCTTGTTCCTCCATATAAAGATACGATAGGAATTCCTGTGGTAGGATCAACTTCATCTTTTATTGAAACTCCATTGCCCGCATTTGATCGAAAACCATGTTCGGGACCAAAAATGTATTTTATCTTGACTTTGTGAGAGAGAAGACTATCTACAAGTGAAGTATTCTCAATTATTGAAGAGGTATTCACTAAAAGTCCAACTCTTTTGTCTTTTAGATACGGTAAGTATTCATGTACTTGATCTGCACCTGTTAAAATCGTATTTTGATCAGCTATTACAATTTCATTTTGATCAGTGTTTTCATCAGTAGCGGTCTTTAGATTTGTAAAAAGAAATAAAGAAATAATTATGAGTAAACTTATAATTATTAAAACTTTAAAATATTTCATAATTTATATATAAAATGATAATAGTATATTAAAATGCCCTATTTTAGGACTTCAGAATTTAAATATAGTGCAAAATGAATAATAATCAGAATCTTTTAAAAGAAAAAATAGCGAAAGTATTGACTGAAGTTTTATCAAGAAATGTACAGCCAAATGAATTAACTAATGAAGTTGATTTGATTAATGAAATTGGATTGAATTCATTACAGTTTCTAGAATTTATTTTAGAAGTAGAAAATGAGTTTGATATTGAAATTGATGTGGGGAATTTGGATCTAAGATATTTTAAGAAGTATATGTATTTAGAGAAGTTTATCAGTGAATGCATAGCGGAAAAATAATATAAATTGATTGCAACAGAATGAGAAAAGCTTTTCAGTATAAAAATGGATTATAATTAAAGTAATGTCTAAAAAAATAGCTGCACCAAAGGTATTAACATCTCTTTTCGGATTTGGAGTTTATTTTCCAGCTCGTATTACAGCTAATAGTTTGAAAACAGTCGGATTTGACAGCGAAGTATTGCTTATTGAGCATCTCTTCACCGACGCAAAGAGAAAGACTTTTGAAGCATCAAAAATTGCTTTCAGTAAAAACTATAAGCTTGCCAAACTCGCTACTAAATTGTCTGTTGATTCATCTGATATGTTTGATCCTGATAAGGTCGAAATATTGTTCAAAAGATGGGAAGCAGCAAAGGTTTCTGAATTCTTGTGTTTTTCTGGACTTTGGTTAGACCTGTTGTCTTTATATTCCAAATCTAATCCACAACTTTCTGTAAAATTATGTAGACTAGATGCTGGTGATGCTGTGACATGGAGAATGAATGATGAGGTTGCCATTCAGGAAACGTATTCTTTTTTGGATCTTAACGAAGGGAAAATAAATTATAAACTATCGATACCAACGCTACATTATATTCCTTTTGGCGAAAGAAAACAATCAGTTGTGATTCACGGAGGCGGATGGGGACTTGGGAACTTTTTGGAAACAACGCAACAATTGCCAGAAAATCTTATTAAAAGAATCTTAGTAAAAGATTTCTCTAAGTATGTTTCTCAAAAAAAGAATACTACTTTTTATATGAATGATCCAAACTGGGATCCTATAAACAATGGTTTTGGTGTTTCTCATTTCCCAAGACTAGGTGAAATTATTTCAACGGATACTATATTGTATTCTAATAATAACGATTATCATAGTGCGTTAGATTTAATTGTTGATAGCAAAGCAATTATTTCCAAACCGGGAGGAATGACGATAGTGGATTCAATTATTACAGGAACGCCATTAATTTACCTTGATCCAATGGGAGAAAATGAAAAAGGAAATCAAATCTTAATTGAACGTCTTAAAATTGGTGCTTCATTTACTGCATGGCAACACGAAAAATTTTCAATTGAGATGCTTTTGGAGTTTCATGAGAATATTGAACGAATAAAAATTAAGCTGCCTGAACTTACTTCAAAAATAATAGCTGATCTCAAAAAATGAAGCTGTCCGAATGACAATTGGCTTTAAGAGCTTAACATGATTACAGTTGTGTTAGTTACCTGTTAAAGCGCTTATTAAAAATTCTTTAGAATGCTTTATTTCAGTTTGTAAAAATGAATCAACTTTTTTGTAATTTATCTTGGTGTTAAACAAATCGACTACATCTTCAGGCTGATTAATAACTCTATTTTCAAGATCAATTCTTTTCAAGAAATCTAAACATTTGTTTTTTCTATGTTCATTTAAGAACATCATAAATTCTGTTTGAAATTTCACAGAGAAAAGTAACCCATGAAACATACATGTAATCACCATGTCAGCATTTTTCATATAGCCCATCCACAAAAAAGGAGCCAATGAGATGATGTTTTTATCGCACCAATCATACGATTTTCCTAAGGAAATTATTTTGAGATTTTTTTCTCTCGCAATCTTTTTTACATTCGCTATGACATCATGAGAAGGTTCAAGCTTATCTGAATAAAATATAATGTAGTTTTTGACAGAAGGCATTTTAATCTCTTTATTGAAATCATATATTAAGGTTGGATCTAAAACTAAATGAGGTCCTTTTTTATCGTCTGGACGCGCTAATTTAGCGAAGTTTAACGTGTTGTAATCTCTAACACCGACATGATCAAATTTTTTCATTAATCTTAAAATTGACCTTGGATGCTGTTTGTTAAAATTATCGGGTCCTAAACTTGCGGCATATGCAATGATTGTTTCTGCGTTTATATTATCAGAGAAATAGGTAGTATCTATACCTCCCCATTCTTGTGTGTAACACCAAATTTGATCACTGCCAATAATGACTTTGTCAAACTTCATATTCCTAAGATCTGCCGATACGTAAATCGGTTTTGTTTTTTTTAACTTTCGCTGATACAATTTAAAATTTAAAACCTTAAACAAGATTTTAAGATATAATTTAATGTTTTTAGCACCTGGCTTTAGCTCTTCATTGAATTCGTTATTGATACTCTTCTTAGTTCTATAATTAATGAACTCATTTTCGAATCCTCTTTCTATTAAAAATTTATGTAATGCATATGCTTGTAAGTAAGCACCATAATTGTAGCAATCAAAAAATGTTAATATTCTAATCATAATCAATGTCTAATTATTTTACCTGTTTTAGTTCGTTTTATTGACTCAACAATTTCTACTCTATCAGGAATCAAAAAACCTCTCAATTGCTCTTTCAAGTATTCTTTAACAATTCCCAAGTTAGTGGTGACTACTTCAGCAGTCAATATACCGTTGATTAATAAAACTCTACAGTCATCAATAGATTTATGAGTAATTAAATGTATTTCAATCTCTATTGGATTTATTTTATAGCCTTTATACTTTATAAAAGTATTTCTAGATACAAAACTAAATTTGTTTGCTGTATGTTCAAATATATCGCCAGTGTTTATTTTGTAAATAGGAAGCGATTTTATTGATTATCTCATTGCATTCTGCATATGTATAATGAGATTTGTTTTGTTCTATATAATTGCTTTGAGGATTATTTAGAGCGTTTCTGTGATATATTTCAAATAAATTAGCGTATTTCTTTGTTTTTACTTCCATTCAGTTGCTTTTAGAAAATATCTTAGTGCAGTTTATTTCATCACAATAACAAAGATGGACAATTGTTTTCAGTTTCGGAAATTTTCTTATTATTTCATTTAAATTATCAAAATTTAGAAATAGTGTATTTTTTGGTAATTATTTTAAGAAAATACGCTACTCCATAGAGTACATCTTGCATTAAAAATCTTGCTTTGTGCAAAGTGCGGTTTTTGTTTTTAATTTTTTAATATTTAAACTTGTATTCAAAAGAAATAATGCAGATATTAGCAGTGCAAAGGTTAGTGAATATTTCCGAAATTTCCCCCTGTAGAAATGTTTTTGCAAATGAGTTTTTAAACTCATTTATTTCCTTTTGGAAAATTACTAAGTCATCCTTCTTATGTGACTGAGAGCGGCGTAGCCATGCTTAATAATTAATTAATTGTTATGAAATTTAATATAGGTTGGCACGTATTATATGTAAGATCTCGTTGGGAAAGAAAGGTTTATGAATCTTTAAAAGAAATTTCTTTAGATCCTTTTTTGCCACAGATAAAAACCATTAAACAATGGAGTGACCGAAAGAAAACTATCATAAAACCGTTGTTCCCATCGTATGTGTTTGTCAATATAAATTCTTCGTTAGAGTATCACAAAGCATTGTCTTTAAATGGTGTATGCTCTTTCATTCGTTTTAGGAATGAATATGCACGTGTAACAACAAAAGAAATTGAACAAATTAAACTCTTAGTTGGTGATGTAAATATCACCGACATTGAGACTAATATAAAGCTTCCCGAAATAGGCGAAATAAAAAAAATCAATTATGGGCCATTAAATGGACTGAATTGTGAGATTATAAAAGTTGACAATCATAATAAAATTATTGTAAGAATCGATTCGTTACGACAAAACATTATAGCTACAATACCTTCTTATTCTTTTGAAGGTGTTGCATAAAGTTACATGAAATAGTATCCACGTTTTAGTTAAATTAAAAAAGTAGAATTCTTTATTATTTAATTAGTGTTTTAAGTAATCACAATGAGTTCGATTCATTTCACAAATTTTTCTAATTACTCATAATAATTTGATCTTTATATAGGAACTTCTGAAAATTATTATAGAATATTTTTTACATTACTAAACTAGTATCAATAGAAATGAAAGACATATCAAAAAGAAGACATATTGTAAAAACAATTACATGGAGAATATTGGCGTCAATAACTACATTTTTATTAGCCATTTTATTCTTTAAAGAGGATTCACATGCTGTTGAAAAAGCACTCGGGATTGCATTAACAGAATCTGTATTAAAAATGATTTTATACTATTATCATGAACGTTTTTGGTATAAATCTAACTTTGGTTTAACCTCTAGATCAAGTAGAAAAATAGGAAATGAATAACTTAACACCTTTTTCTTTTGGAGTAAAAAAAGCAGAGCGTAATGAATTAAATGGGCATGCTTCTTTTGCAATATGGTTTACGGGACTTTCTGGTTCAGGCAAATCAACGCTCTCAAATGCCTTAGAGAGAAGTTTATTTGATAAAGGAATGAGAACATATTTGTTAGATGGAGATAATATCAGGGCTGGAATTAATAAAGATTTAAAATTTACAGCAAATGACAGAGAAGAAAACCTTAGGCGTATTGCTGAAATCACAAAGCTATTTGTTGATTCAGGTACTATAGTTTTATCAGCTTTTATTACTCCTTATAAAAAGAGTAGATCGCTTATCAAGAAAATAGTAACGCCTCAAAATTATATTGAAGTCTATGTTAGTACAAGTTTAGAGGAATGTGAACGTAGAGATTGTAAAGGCTTATATAAAAAAGCGAGAAAAGGAGAAATAAAGAATTTTACAGGAATTTCGGATCCTTATGAAGCACCTGAAAACCCTGATATTATTATAGATACAGAAAAAGAGACAATAGAAGAATCTATAAAACGAATATTAAATTTTGTTCAGAATAAATTAGAAGCTAAGATTAATGAATAAATATTATTTAAATTATTTAGATGAATTAGAATCAGAAGCTATCTTCATATTACGTGAGGCTTGGGCACAATTTGAAAACCCAGTAATTCTATTTTCTGGAGGAAAAGATTCTATTTTAGTTACACATTTAGCAAGAAAAGCTTTTTATCCATCTAAAATGCCATTTGCATTAGTACATGTAGATACAGGACACAATTTTCCAGAGACCATTCAATTTAGAGATAATTTAATAGAAAGCTTAGGAGTTCATCTTATCGTAGGCTCAGTTCAAAAATCGATTGATCGGGGGCGTGCAGTTGAAGAAAAAGGAAAGCACTCAACAAGAAATGCTTTGCAAATAGTAACACTATTAGATTTAATAGAAGAAAATAAAATCGATTGTGCTATTGGAGGCGCAAGACGAGATGAGGAAAAAGTTAGAGCTAAAGAACGTTTTTTCTCTCATAGAGATGATTTTGGGCAATGGAATCCTAAAAATCAACGCCCTGAATTATGGAATATATTCAATGGGAGACATTTTGAAGGGGAACATTTTAGGGTTTTCCCAATAAGTAATTGGACTGAAATGGATGTTTGGAATTATATCAAAAGAGAAAACATAGAAATACCTTCTTTATATTTTTCACACCAACGGAAAGTAATCTGGAGAAATAATTCATGGATTCCTTTCTCAGAACATATCAATTTAGATGCATCTGAAGAAGTAGTTACGAAGCAAATACGCTTTAGAACACTAGGTGATATTACCATCACTGGAGGAATTGAATCAGAAGCAGATACTGTTACAAAAATTGTAGATGAAATCTCAACAATTAGATTTACTGAACGCGGAAATAGGGCTGATGATAAACGTTCCTTAACAGCAATGGAAGATCGTAAACGTCAAGGATATTTTTAAATAAAAAAAATGAAAATAGACAATAACCAACTACTGAGATTTATTACATCAGGAAATGTAGATGATGGAAAAAGTACACTGATTGGGAGACTTTTATATGACTCTAAATCTATTTATGAAGATCAACTGCAGAATGTTAAAAGAATAAGTAAAAGAAAAGGCAATGATGAAATTGACCTTACTTTATTTACTGATGGATTACGCGATGAGTGGGAACAAGGCATAACAATAGATGTAGCCTACCAGTATTTTACAACACCAAAACGAAAGTTTATCATTGCTGATACACCAGGTCATGTTCAATACACTAGAAACATGTTTACTGGAGCATCAACAGCTAATTTGGCAATCATTTTAGTAGATGTAAGATATGGTGTAACAGAGCAGACAAAGAGGCATTCTTTTATTGCATCCTTACTTAAAATTCCAAATGCAATTGTGTGTATTAATAAAATGGATTTAGTGAATTTTTCGAAAGATGTATACGATACTATAGTTAATGAATTCAAAATATTTTCATCAAAATTATCCATAAATGATATTAGATTTATACCTATGAGCGCACTGCTTGGTGACAATGTAGTAGATAAATCGTCAAGGATGGAATGGTATAAAGGAGATCCTTTACTTCACACGTTAGAAATAATACCTATAAATAACGATATCAATGAAGCAAGTGTTCGTTTTCCTATTCAAACAATATTAAGACCTCAGAACGAAGTTGATCAAGACTATAGAAGGTATGTAGGTCGATTGGCAAGTGGCGTACTTAGAAAAGGAGATGAAATTACCGTATTGCCTTCAGGACTTACTTCTAAAGTTAAAACAATATACAAGTATGATAAAGATATGCAAGAGGTTTTTGCTCCAATGTCTATTTCTATAGCATTAGAAGATAATATTGATATCAGTCGGGGAGACATGATTGTAAAATCTAATAATAAACCTAATATAGTCCAAGATATAGAAGTGATGCTTTGTTG
This sequence comes from Kordia antarctica, assembly GCF_009901525.1. Lineage (NCBI taxonomy): Bacteria > Pseudomonadati > Bacteroidota > Flavobacteriia > Flavobacteriales > Flavobacteriaceae > Kordia > Kordia antarctica. Next base: position 1,008,963 of record NZ_CP019288.1, on the reverse strand, counting down.
GTTACATACCGATGCAGCTAAACCAAGAGCTAAGTATTTTATAAAACAAACAACTAATGAACAGAAGGCTATCATTAAAGAAATTATCTATAAAATAGATATAAAAACTTTAGAAAAAGACTATGAATGTGAAGGTTTGAAGATGAATGACATATGCAAGGTGAAGCTTAAAATTACCAAGCCGTTAATGGTAGATTTATATAAAGAGAATAGAATAACAGGAAGTCTTATTCTTATTGATGAAACAACCAACGAAACTGTCGCAGCAGCAATGGTTGTGTAATTATAAATGAGAAATAACAATCAAACATAACTTACAACAGACTATAATTTAGTATTAAATATTGCTTTTACTTTATTCTAAAATCCAGGAAAAAAAACACAAACTTTTACTAGATAGTTGTTTAAGTTTTTTCCCGAAGACATATCAAGAAAGACTTTTAAGGTACCATAGATGGCAAGATGTTCAATTGTCTTTATTAGGTAGGTTGTTAGTGAAAGAAGGATTGTCTCATTTTGCTAATAAAGCAGATTTTAAAAAGTTGTTGTATACAGAATATAACAAGCCTTATTTTCAAGATAATAATGTGCAATTCAATATCTCTCATTCAGGAGAATTAGTAGTCGCTGTTTTTACAAATAATCGTTCAGATATTGGTATTGATATTGAAAAATCGCATGCTATAAAAATAGTAGACTTTAAGGGTCAAATGACTTTATATGAAGAACAAAAAATATTTAACTCTGTATGTCCTCAAAAAGAATTTTTTAGATATTGGACACAAAAAGAAGCGGTTTTAAAAGCAATGGGAAGAGGATTGTCTATTCCGCTAAAATCATTTGAAATTAAAAATAATGAAACCTGTGTCGAAACAAAAACATTTTATGTTTCCGAAATAGACTTACATAAAGAATATGCGTGTCATATTTCTCAAGATCAAAAATTTAGCAATAAAGAAATAACGGTAAGAAAAATCGATATTAAAGAGTTTTACAACGCACAAAATTAATTTACTCCATAAGTAATTCATAAAGTTATATATAACATTGGATACTATCAAACAACAAATAGCTTCTAATTACTGGCTTCAGAAAATCAGTAGTTCAATAACAGAAGATAGTTCTTCTGCTTCTAATAAAAAGGAAGTAGTTAAGGAAGTTATTGTCAAAGAACATTTGGCATACTTTTCAAAACTAACCAACGCTTCTCCAATGGCTCAATATACGGTTTTGTTAAGCGTTTTTAATGCACTTTTAAGGCGTTATTTTAATACAGAAAACGATATCTTTTCTTCAAAAGTTGGAGCAGAAGATATACAATTACTATTCAAATCTGGTTCTATAAAAAACGCTACGCTAAAAACATATTTGCAGGAAACAAAGAAAGAAGTTCAAGAAGTTTATAAGCATACGAATTATGATGAAAACAAGCTTCATGAAAAATATCCTTTTGCTAAGTATGCTACCTATAGTTTTTTATACAATAGCAAGCCTAGTGAATCTGCTTCAATGATTCCATTCACACTTTCAGTTCATACATCAAGTGCTAATTTAGCATTAGAAATTGTATATGATGCCTCTTTTGTAACTAAAGCAATTGCTAGTCATTTTCTAACGAATTTCAAAAATTGGATACTTGAGTTAGAACAATATATTAATGTAGCAATTGAAAAAATAACAATTGTAACGACAAAAGAACAAGAACAATTACTTACAGCATATAATGCTGCTACTGAAAGTTATCCTGAACATAAAACATTAGTTGACTTATTTGAAGAACAAGTAATAAAAACACCACATGCAATAGCTTTAATAATTCATAACAATACCTTAAGCTATGCGGAACTTAATGAAAGAGCAAATCAACTAGCATATTACATACAAGAGACGTATAAAACGCTGGCAAATGATTTAATAGCAATAAAACTTGAAAGAGATGAAAATTTATTAATAACGATTCTTGCTGTTCTAAAAACAGGAGCGGCTTACGTTCCTGTAGACGTAAAATACCCGAAGCAACGTATCGCATATATTGAAAAAGACAGTAAATCTAAAGTAATTATCGACGCGGAATTTATTAAAAATTTCTATCAAGTAGAAAATAATTATAGCAAAGAAAACCTGTCAATTACAAGAGACGATGAGAGTTTGGCGTATGTCATATACACTTCTGGAACTACAGGAAATCCAAAAGGAGTAATGATCTCTCATAAAAATGCCGTAGCTTTTATTCATTGGGCTCAAAAAGAGTTTGATGCTGATAAAATAGACATTGTATATGCGGCAACTTCACATTGTTTTGATTTATCAATATACGAGATGTTTTTCTCGCTTTCTATTGGAAAGAAAATCAGAATACTCAAAGATATTTTAGAAGCAACTGAAGCGTTAAAAAAAGACACAAAAATTTTAATCAATACGGTGCCTTCTGCAATGCGTAATATTATTGAGCATGGATGTAGTTTGGATAATGTAAGTATCATAAACTTAGCAGGAGAACCTTTTCCAGTAGATATTGGAAATAAATTATTAAAAACAAAGGCTGAAATTCGTAATCTATATGGGCCATCAGAAGATACTACGTACAGTACTTTTTATCAATTAGACCCCGAAAAAGAATATATAAAATCCATTCCAATTGGAGTGCCTATTTCTAATACACGTGCATATATCCTTGATGATAATCTAGAATTGTTGCCTTTAGGAGTTCCTGGGCGTTTATACCTTTCAGGCAATGGATTGGCGAAAGGATATTTGAATCGTCAAGAATTGACTAACGAAAAGTTTGTCAATAATCCTTTTGAAGAAGGGAAACGCATGTATGATACAGGTGATATTGCTAAATGGTCTACAAATAAAAATATAGAATATTTAGGAAGAAAAGATCATCAAGTAAAACTCAGAGGTTACCGTATTGAATTAGGTGAAATAGAAAATGCGGTAACTTCCTATTCTGATGCTATTGGTCAAGCTGTAATCATAGTAAGTAACCAAGTACTACTTGGGTATTATACAGCTAATGAAACGATACATTTAGATGCACTAAAACTATACCTTCAAGAGCAGTTACCAAGCTATATGATTCCTAGTCGTTTTATTCAGCTAGACGCTATTCCGTTAACACCAAATGGAAAAATAGACAAAAAAGCATTGGAAGATTTGAAGTCTGACTGTCAATTTAATGACAATTATATAGCTCCGAGGAATGAAAAAGAACAAAGGCTTGCAAAAATATGGAGTGAAGTTTTAGGCGTTGAAAAAATTGGAATTCGCGATAACTTTTTTGAGCTTGGTGGGCATAGTTTAATGATAGGAAAGATCATTAACAAAATATACAAAGAATTAGACGGAAGTATTAACTACAAAGAATTTTTTCAATATCCTATTATTGAAGAAATGTGCAAATACTTAAAAGATGATAACTATGCGCCAATATCAAAAATTGAGAAGAAAGAATATTATCCGCTAACTCCAAGCCAAAATAGATTTTGGATAATGAGCCATTTATCAGACGCAAAAGAAGCATATGTGATTTCTGGAGCAGTGAAGGTAATTGGTGCAATAGATGAAAAACTATTTGTAAAAGCATTTGAACATATTGTAGTACAACATGAATCTTTAAGAACTGTTTTTAAGAAAAATGAGCATGGAGAGATTTCTCAATATATACTAGAAGAAAGCGAAGTATCACAATGTGTTGATGTCGTTGATATTTCTGCTGAAGAAATATCAGAAGCAAAACTAACTGACTATGTAAATACACTTCAGGCACATGATTTTACTTTATCTGAAGCGCCTTTGTGCAAAGCCATATTGATAAAAACTAGCAATAATGAAGCAATATTCCACATTCGTTTGCATCACATCATAGCTGATGGATATTCAATGGAAGTCCTAACAAAATCAGTATTACATCACTATGACACATTATTATCTGGAGAAGTTAAATTAGAAGTAAATACTGATGCCATACAATATAAAGACTACACCATATGGCTTGAAGCACAAAATAAAACAGAAGCATTTGAAGAGTCTAAAAATTATTGGTTAGATGAATTTGCAGAACGAGTTACAACATTGTCAATTCCAGGATATCAAAAACGTCCGGTAATAAAATCCTATTCCGGAAATAGTATTTGGTATGAATATTCTTCAGAGTCGTTCAAGAAATTAGATGATTTTTCAAAGTCGCACAAAGTAACCTTATATACTGTTTTATCTTCAGCGGTAAACGTTTTGCTCTCACGTTACAGTAGTCAAGAAGAAATCATAACAGGAATTCCTGTTGCTGGTAGAGAACATCCAGATTTAGAAGAACAAATAGGTCTCTACATAAATACGGTGGCTTTAAAAAGCATAGTGAAGCCAAAAGATTCCTTTGCAACGATAGTACAAAAAACTGGTTCAAAAATAAACACAGTTCTAGCACACCAAAGTTACCCATTCAATCAATTGATTGAAGAACTTTCATTACAAAGAGATCTTTCCAGATCACCATTGTTTGATGTGATGGTTGTTTTGCAAAATCAATCACAATCTAGTGATTTGGAAAAACAAGGAAATATTACATTTGAACCTTATGAGTTAACTAGAAATTCATGTCAATATGATTTAGTTTTTAATTTTATAAAAACTACAGAAACCAGTTTAACACTTGAATTACAATACAACACAGACATATATACTGAGGAGTTTGTTGCAAGAATGATAGGTCACTTAGAAATTGCAGTGAATGCACTATTGACAACTCCCGAGAAGGATATTCAAAATATTAATTTCATTTCTGACCAAGAAAAAGAAAGGATCGTTAATGAATTTAATAATACAAAAATAGACATTGATCGCTCTTTAACTGTGATTGATGCATACAAAACACAAGTAAAAAAACATCCTAATTACATTGCTGTTCAAAGTGAGCAATCGTCATTTACGTATAAAGAATTACATGAAAAATCGAATGCATTTGGACACTATTTACAAAAAGAATTCGGAATAAAAGAAGGTGATCTTGTGGTCGTGAAATTAGATCGAAATGAACACTTAATCACAACGTTATTAGGAATATTGAAAATAGGAGCAGCATATGTTCCTGTAGATACTCAATATCCTAAGAAAAGAATTCAGTATATCATAGAAGATACGTCTGCGGTACTAATTGTTAACGCGCAAACTATCAAAAACTTCCAATCATACAGTAATTGGAATATTTCTGAGCATTCAACAAAACTTCAAAACAATACACTAGCATACATTATTTATACTTCTGGTTCTACAGGAAAGCCTAAAGGAGTAATGATTACGCATGGTAATTTAATGAACCTTTGCCAATGGCATGTTCGCTACTATATGGTGACAAAAGGAAGTAGAGGAACATTATTCTCAAGTATTGGATTTGACGCATCAGTTTGGGAAATATATCCGTATTTAATTTCAGGAGCAACGTTGTATCCTATTGAAGACAATGAAATACGATTGCATATTCCTTCTTTAATATCATTTTTGAATACGAATCAAATAACACATTCTTATCTGCCTTCTAAAGTTTGTCAGGAAGTTTTAGCTCAAAATACTGATGAAGTACGGACAAAGTTATTAACTGGAGGAGAAGCTTTTACATACAATTCATCAACAACGATTGATGTTTACAATAATTATGGACCAACAGAAAATACTGTTGTGACTACAGTTTTTAAATGCAATCAAACGTTAGCTCCAAATGTTCCTATTGGAAAACCTATTGACAATACTCAAGTGTATATACTTTCAAAAGGGTTACAAATACAACCAATAAATGTTGTTGGAGAATTATACATTTCTGGTTTAGGAGTATCGAAAGGATATTGGAACCGACAGGAAATCACAGCTAAAAACTTTATTGATCATCCATTTAAAGAAGGAGAAAAACTATATAAAACAGGTGATAGAGCGTGTTGGTTGCCCGATGGAAATATAGCATTTCATGGTAGAATAGATCATCAAATTAAAATTAGAGGATATCGTATTGAATTAGAAGAAATTATACATTGTGTAAATTCTTACCCAAACGGTATTTCTCAATCAATAGTTGTATTAAACTCTAAAAATAATATAGACAGTTTAGTTGCATACTATGTGGCAACTTCTGAAATTGACAAAAACGATCTTAGCGAGTATTTACAAACTCAGTTACCGGATTATATGATTCCTAAAAGTTATGTTCAAGTTGAGGCGATTCCTTTAACAGCAAATGGAAAAGTAAATTATGATCGTTTACCAGAAATATCTATTAAAGATGTTACGACTAAAGTTTATAAAAAACCTACTTCAGATACAGAAATAGCAATCTCGAAAATATGGGAGCAGCTTTTACATACAGAAAAAATTAGTGTTGCTGATGATTTCTTTGAATTAGGAGGACATAGTTTGCTAATCACAAAACTGCTAAGTGCTTATCAGAAAACATTTGGAAAATCGATAGCTCTGAAAGATTTATTCAGTCAAACGACGATTAAAAATCATGCACAATTAATTGAATCATCAACGACGTATGGTGGAGAAATTATAAAAGTATCAATACAAGAGCATTATGCTATTTCGCCTTCACAAATGCGATATTGGTTGATTGATAAACTTCAAGGCGGCTCAAAAGAATTCAATATTTACAGTGCTTTCGATTTACCTAAAGACACTAATGTGGAGGTTTTTAAAGAATCTTTTCAAGATTTAGTCATTAGGCATGAAGCTTTAAGAACTGTGTTTGTGGAAGATGCTGGCATGCCAAGGCAATCTATTTTTGAAATTCAAGAAATTGAAATTCCCTTATTTAGTAACGTAGAGGAAGCAAAAACTTTTGTTTTTGAACATATTTTCGATTTAAACAGTTTCCCACTATTTAAAGTTGCACTCGTTGTGAATACAAATGGAACATTATTGTTTTTTAATTTGCATCACAGTATTGGAGATGGATGGACAATGCATATTTTGCAAAGAGACTTATTAAAATTGTATGAAGCTAGGTTAAAAAATGCGGTGCCTGATTTACCAGAATTACCCATTCAATACAAAGACTATTGTGGTTGGCAAAATGAACAAATCGCTTTAGAAGAATACACAGAATTGAAAGAATATTGGAAACAACAATTCTCAGGATCATTAACATATCTTGATTTGCCTTCTGATTTTCCAATTATAAAAGAAAAAGAAAAAACAGCAGCTTCGTATTCTATTTTTATATCTGAAAAAGTTAAAATCAAGATAGAAACGCTAGCACAATCATCTGCTACAAGTGTTTTTGGAGTACTCTTGTCTAGCTTAAAAATGATATTAAGTAGATTAACTTCAGAAAAAGATATCATCATAGGAATTCCAGTTGCAAATAGAAATCATTACCAATTAAAAAATGTCGCTGGATGTTTTATAAATACTTTGATGATTCGAAATGAATTTGATGAAAATATTTCTGCGAAGCAATGGATTAAGAATGTTGGAAATACATTAAAAAATGCACTAAAAAATCAAAACTATCCATTCGAAAAATTACTGGAAAATTTAAATGTAGCAATTACTGAAAATCGTTTTCCAATGAGTCCAGTGTTTTTTAATATGGTTGATTTCGATGAAGAGCACACAACTATTATTACTAATTTTGAAGCTAAACATGAAGCTACTGATGCAGTTCCAAAATTTGATTTAGAATATTATGGGAAAACATATGCAAATGGAATAGAGTTAAATTGTGTTTACAATAATAAAGTCTTTACACAAAAAACCATTGCTTTATGGACCAATGAAATATTAGCACTTATTGAACAAATTGTAGAAGAAGATACAAAACCACTTAAAAAATATACACTGTTCGATTACGAAACAGTACACGAAGAAGAAGCAAGACCAACCAATGCATTTACACTTTTTGAAAATGAAGAAATTGAGCAAACAATTTCAAGTCGTTTTGAAAAGCAAGTACGTAAAACGCCGAACGCCATCGCTGTAAATACAGTAACGTATAATCAACTAAATGTACTGGCAAATTATGTAGCTGCTGAGGTTTCTAAAAATAGAACATCAGTCTTAACAGAACGCATTGCTTTACTATTACCACATAATGAATTTGCAGTGATAGGAATGCTGGCGACATTAAAATCAGGTTGTTCATATGTTCCTATAGATAATGACGCACCATTAGATCGAATCTTATATATCTTAAAAGATGCGAATTGTAAACAATTGCTATATGCAAAAGAAACAAAACTAGTAGTTAATCAGGTTGTTGAGAGAGATGAAAGTCTTATTATACATGAAATATCATTACAAAATCAACAAGAAGAAAATATAAAAACCACAAGTAATTGTACACCAAATAGCGAAGCGTATGTTTTATATACTTCAGGATCGACTGGAGTTCCAAAAGGAGTCATTCAAAACCAAAGAAATGTACTTCATTACATCAAAACGTACACAAATAATATTCATATCACAACGGAAGACAATCTCAGTGTTTTTTCAAGTTACACGTTTGACGCTTCTGTAAAAGATATATATGGAGCAATTTTAAATGGTGCTAGTGTGAGTTTTTACAACTTATTAAAAGATGATATTCATAATTTATCAATCTGGATATCGCATTATCAAATATCTATCATTCACATGGTTCCTACATTATACAGAGCTTTCTTGAATATAGTAGATGAAAAACAAAAACTAAGTTCGGTTCGTATTGTAGATCTTGGAGGAGAATCTTGTCACAAATTAGATTTCGAATTATTTACCAATCACTTTAGTAAAGAGGCTTTCTTAATCAACGATTACGGACCTACAGAAGCAACCATTGTATCGCAAAAGTTCTTTAATCATAATTCAGTAGTTATAGGAAATAATCTATCTATTGGTAAAAGTGTTACAAATACTGATGTATTCATACAAAATAGCAGTGGAGAAGTAGCTAAAATATATGAAGAAGGAGAAATCGTTTTTAAAAGCGCCTTTTTATCGTTGGGATATTTAAACAAGAAAGAACAAACGAAAAAAGTATTCACCAAAGATTCAAATTCACCGAATAAACGATACTACAAATCAGGTGACATTGGAAAGAAATTGCCTAATGGAGAAATTATATTTCTAAGGCGTAAAGACCAGCAAACAAAAATCAATGGATTTAGAATTGAACTTGCTGAAATAGAATATCAATTATTACAAATAGAAGGTATTGAAAAAGCGGTTGTATTAGTAAAAGAAGTATTAGAAAGAAAAGTGTTAACGGCATATCTTCAAAAAAATAAAGAAGAAGAAGATGCAGATGTCAAAGAAAAACTAGCTAAGATATTACCCAAATACATGATTCCTCAGCGATTCATAACAATGGATACTTTTCCTCTAACACGTACAGGAAAAATAGATAGAAAAAAATTACCTGAACCAGAAGCTAACAATTTAAATACAGTTGTATACAAAGCACCAACTTCAGAAGTTGAAAAATCAATATCAGAACTTTTGGCAGCAGTCTTAAATATAGAAGTAAAAACAATTGGAATAGATCACAATTTTTTCGAATTAGGCGGAAACAGCTTGCAAGGAGTATTATTGATTAATAAAATCAATAAAAAATACGAGACTAATTTCTCTATTTCAAATCTTTATGAAGCTTTAACAGTAAAAGATTTAGCTATGTTGGTTGAGTTTTATCTATCACAAAAACAATACACTACACAAGATCAAATAGAAGAAGACGAAGTAATTATTTAAATAATATATAATGAATTGCATACGCACACTATTCGTGGCAATTCAATGTTCAATAACCATTCTTAACAAAAAGTAAATTCAGCCTGATTAATCGGTTAGAATTTAGTAAACATTTTTAGTAGTATATACTTTGAAAAAGAAACAATTAATAGAAAAACTATTTAACCTTGGTATTCAATTACGAGTAGTAGAAGGGAACTTAAAAGTGAATGCTCCAAAAGGAGTTTTGAATAAGGAAATATTAGGAGAAATAAAAGCCAATAAACCTTATTTACTTGCTTTCCTTTCCTCAGGAACCTCTATTCCTAAAGTCAAGGAAAAAGCTTTTTACGACCTTACGCCAACACAATATTTTATGTGGTTTACACATGAATATTTAGATGGAGGAAAGGCATATACTATTGCGGCTACATTGCAGCTTGAAGGCGCATTAGATTCAGATGTTTTAGAACAAACCTTTCAGGGAATAGTAAATAAGCATGAAAGTTTACGAACAGTATTTAAGAAAAATCAGGAAGGAGAAGTGAAGCAGTACATTCTTGATGCCACAAAAGCAACGATTAAAATTAATACAATACAACATAATGATTTCAATACAAAATCGCTTCATCATGAAATAGAAAAGTTACACGATAAAAAATTTGATTTGAAGCAAGGACTTCCAATCTCAGCATCTTTACTCAGTAACGGAAAAAATGATCACATTCTTGTTGTATTATTACATCATATTGTAGGTGATGGTTGGTCTTTACAATTACTATCCAAAGAAGTAATACAAGGATACAATGCACTTATAAATGGATTGGAGATTGAAACAAACGAACTTCAAATTCAATACAAAGATTACAGCGAATGGTTAAATGAGCAACTTACAACTACACAATACGAAGAAAAACTAAACTATTGGAAATCAAAATTTGAAACATATTCGCCTCCATTAAATCTTTCGCATAAGAAACGACCTGCTATAAAAACGTATGATGGAAATACCTTTGATTATAGTATTTCTAGAGCTGTAGTATCAAAAATAAAGCAATACATTCAAGAGGAAAAAATGACACTATTTATGGTGTTATTTGGAGGATTAAATGGAGTGTTTTACAAATACACAGGGCAAACAGATATTACATTAGGAACTACGGTTGCTGGAAGAGAACATCAAGATTTAGAAAATCAAATAGGATTATATTCTAATGCCTTAGCCATACGATCTTACTTTGATGAAAGCATAACTTTTGCAGCTTTAATGCAAGAACAAAAAGAGATGCTTTTAGAAGCTTATAAAAATAAAGAGTATCCTTTTACCAAATTAATAAACGAATTACAAATACCAAAAAATACGTCTCGATCTCCACTTTTTGATATCATGGTTTTACTACAAAATCATAGAAATTTAGAAATTAATGATCAAAACGAACTCAAAGGAATCAATGCCAAAGAGTATTCAGGAATCGAGAGACACGTAAGTCAGCAAGATTTAAGTTTTGTTTTCTTTGAAACAGAAAATGATCTTCGAGTTACAGTAGAATACAATACAGATATCTATGATGCTGTATTTGTTGAAAAACTGCTTCAGCATTTTGAACGCTTTATAAATAAAGGCATTGAAAAGCCAACAATACCAATTGATTCTATCTCTATTATTTCAGCACAAGAAGAGCACAAAATACGCACAGAATTTAATGCGACAATCAATCCGTATGCAGAACGTTTTCTATTAATAGACCAACTACAACATCAAGTAAATACAAATCCTGAAAATATTGCACTGCATGATAATAGCCATACAATTTCATATCAAGAAATGGAGGATTATAGCAATCAATTGGCAAATTATTTCAGCAAAAATTATGACTTTAAAGATTCGATTTACATCGGAATTGAATTACCTAGAGAAGCATGGACTATTATTACCATGTTGGCGATCCTAAAAATAGGAGGCACATATATTCCGATAGATCCGTCTTATCCTAAAGTAAGAAAAAAATATATAGAAGAAGATACCAACTGTCAATTCGTTATTACAGCTAAAAGGTTGAAAGAAATAAAAACGCATCTTCTAGAAGAATCTAAAACATTTGATGTTCAAATTAGACCAGAATCTACCGCATACATTATTTATACGTCTGGATCTACAGGAAAACCAAAAGGAGTTCCTATTTCTTATCGCGCAATGTCAGATTATGTAAAAACCTTTGCGACATATTTTAAGCTATCATCAAAAGATACAATAATGCAACAGGCAAGTATTTCGTTTGATACTTCTGTTGAAGAAATTTTTCCAATACTCACGAGTGGTGGAAGGTTAGTTTTTCATGAAGACAAATCCGATTTTAATAAGCTATTTGAATTATGCGAATATCATAAAGTAACGATACTAAGTACAAATCCATATGTATTACAATACCTTAATCAACATATAGAAAAATATAAACTAGAACATCTTAAAACACTTATTAGTGGTGGCGATGAATTACAATTTAGTGATATTGTTAATTTATATCAAAAAATAAATGTCTTCAATACATATGGACCAACTGAAAGTACAGTGTGCGCGACGTATTATCACATTGATAAACAAGAAGAAAAAATTCCTATAGGAATGCCAATTGCAAATAGGCAAGTATTAATCTTAGATCCAAAAGGAACAGACTTATCACCAATTGGAATAAAAGGAGAAATTTGTATTGCTGGTGAAGGATTATCATCAGGATATTTAAATCACTCCGAATTAACGGCAGAAAAGTTTATTTCACATCCTTATCAAGCCAATCAGTATATATATAGAACAGGAGATATAGGATATTGGACTTCCAATGGTACTATAATTTTTGTTGGTAGAAACGACAGTCAAGTAAAAATAAGAGGTTACCGAATTGAACTCGGAGAAATAGAAAAAACAATCGCAGAACATAAAAGTGTCTCTGGTGTAGTTGTACTTCCCAAAATACAAAATGACGAGAAAACCTTAGTTGCATACATAACAGGAGTATCTGTTGATACTGTTGAACTCAAAAAGGAATTAGTACGAAAAGTTCCTGAATACATGATACCACAAGAATTTTCGTTGCTTGAGGTGTTTCCAGTTACAATTAATGGAAAAATTGACAAGAAAAAGTTACTAGAATTTAAAACGCAAAAAGTAAAAACAAGCTTCTACAAAGCACCAAAAACTGATATAGAAAAGGAACTAGTTTTGATATGGGAACACCTATTAAACATTGATAAGGTTGGTATTGAAGATAATTTCTTTGAATTGGGCGGACACAGTTTAAAAGCAGTTCGATTTATAAACGCATTAGAAGAAAAAGGATATGATCTTGGAATGAAGGAAATATTCCAAAATCCTACCATTGCTGGAATTATCCCATTGTTGAATACAATAGCCGAAGAAATAGGAATTTCAAAAGCTCCAGAAATGGTTGCATATCCTACAACATCTTCCCAAAGAAGAATCTGGACCTTGAGTCAGTTTGATGGTGGAAGCATTGCATATAATATAAATAGTGCATTAAAAATCACTGGTTTTTTTAATATTTCACTTTTTCAAGAAGCTGTAAATCATGTTGTAGCAAGACATGAAAGCTTGCGAACCTATTTCAAATCAAGTTCAGAAGGAGTCCAGCAAATTATAATTCCTAAAAATGAAGTTAAAAATATAATAGATATATATCATACAACAGACGAACAAGAAATAGCATCCATAGTTCAAAACTTCACAACACATACATTTGATTTAACCAAAGCATCACTTTTAAAAATCAGTGCAATAGCGGTTGATGAAAAAGCGCATATTATATTAATAAACCTACATCATATAATTGGCGATGGTTGGTCAATAGAAGTATTATTCAAAGAAGTTGTAGAAAACTACAACCTTTTAAAAGCTGGAAATACTCTTACAGACCAAGATTTATCTTTCCAATTTAAAGACTATGCATATTATTTAGAAAACGCAAAACATGCGCCATTAGAAGAAGCAAAACAATATTGGTCTCAACAACTTTCGGGAGAAATTCCTGTGTTAGAGTTACCAATGTCGCATGCTAGACCAGCAATTAAAACCTATAATGGAAGCCAAACATCACATGTTTTTACAACTGAGTTCACTGAGAAGTTAAGAAACAAAGTAAAGGAAAATGATGCTACGCTATTTATGGGATTAATGGCAGCAATCAATGGTTTATTATATAGATATACTGAATTAACAGACATTACTCTGGGAACTCCTGTTGCTGGAAGACATAAAACTGCGATTGAAAATCAAATAGGATTATTTTTAAATACACTTGTAATCCGCACACGCTTTGAAAGTCAAGATACTTTTAGTGATCTATTACAAAAACAAAAACAAGTATTAATCGGCGCATATTCACATCAAGAATATCCTTTTGATAATTTACTAGAAGAACTTCAAATAAAAAGAAATACTTCTAGATCTGCATTATTTGATGTGATGGTTGTTTTACACAATCAACATGATTTATATGTAGAAAGAAAAGGTTTTTCAGGAACAGCAATAGAACCATATTCAGGTTATGAGAATCAAAGTAGTCAATTTGATATCAGTTTTTCATTTATAGAATCGCAAGACACTATAAGTGTTTCAATCTCTTACAATACAGATATCTATGATCGTTTTGTAATTGATAAAATGATCAGCTATTTAGAGAATTTTGTAGTGGAAGCGATCAATAATCCGACGCATTCAGTTGCAAAAGTGAACTATCTTCCAAAGGAAGAAGAATTAAAACTAATAGCACAGAGATCAATACTAAGCAATACAAATAAAGAAGAGACAATACTCAATATCTTAGCGCAGCAATGTAAGGAAACGCCAAATGCTGTTGCCATTGTTAGTGATACTGAATCAATTACTTATAAAGAACTTGATGAAAAATCAAATGAATTAGCAAACTATTTAATTGCTGAGAAAAACATAAAAACAGGCGATTTCGTCGGAATCAAACTCGAACGCAACAAATGGCTTATCATAACGATACTGGCAGTACTAAAATCTGGCGCAGTATATGTTCCAATAGATATCGCATATCCAGCAGATAGAATTCAATATATAGAAAAAGACAGTGCTTGTGTACTAAGTATTACTCAAAATGAGATAGCTATTTTTCTTGAAAATGATGTATCTATAGAACCTCCATCGGTACCAATTTCACAGCAAGACACAGCGTATATAATTTACACATCTGGCTCTACAGGAAAACCAAAAGGCGTTCAAATTTCACATGGCAACCTAGTAGCTTTTATAACATGGTGTAAAAAAGAATTTGGAGATACAGACTTTCAAACAATGTACGCTTCAACATCACATTGTTTTGACTTATCTCTCTATGAAATGTTTTATCCGCTAAGTATCGGGAAACAAATACGATTGCTAACAAATGCATTAGACATTCCAAATTATATAGAAACGGATAGAGAAATTTTCATCAATACAGTTCCTTCGGTTATAGAAAACCTTGTAGAGAGAAAAATTTCTTTAGAGCAAGTCGTTGCAATTAATATGGCTGGCGAACCAATACCAATTGCTTTGAGTAATAAACTTATTGATTTTCCAATAGAATTACGAAACTTATACGGACCATCAGAAGCTACAACCTATAGTAGTTGTTATCGAATCACAAAGCATCATGATGCATCCTTACCAATAGGAAGACCTATAGATGGAACTAATTTTTACATCTTATCAGAAGAACAATCTTTACAAGGAGAAGGACTGATTGGTGAGATTGGTATTTCAGGAAAAGGACTTTCCAAAGGATATTTAAACAAAGAAGAATTAACAGATCAAAAGTTTATTACAAACCCTTTTGTGGCAGGAGAGAAAATGTATCTCACAGGCGATTTAGGATATTGGTTGCCAGATGGAAACATAGGTTTTATAGGAAGAAAAGATCATCAAGTAAAACTAAGAGGTTATCGTATAGAACTAGAAGAGATCGCATACACATTACAAGAACACGCTAGCATACAACAAGCAGTTGTTTTGATTAAAGAGGAATCTGGAGAGAAGTATCTCTCGGCATATGTTACAGGAGAGGCTATTGATATTACAGCAGTAAGAAGTCATCTTACTGAAAAGTTACCGCTCTATATGATTCCTGCTTATTTTGAAATATTGGATGCAATTCCATTAATGCCAAATGGTAAAACGGATAAGAATAAATTGCTCGCTATTGATATTCAAAAAGCGAACATTGATAATTACAAAGCACCAAAAACTGATATAGAAAAGGAACTAGTTTTGATATGGGAACACCTATTAAACATTGATAAGGTTGGTATTGAAGATAATTTCTTTGAATTGGGCGGACACAGTTTAAAAGCAGTTCGATTTATAAACGCATTAGAAGAAAAAGGATATGATCTTGGAATGAAAGAAATATTCCAAAATCCTACCATTGCTGGAATTATCCCATTGTTGAATACGATAGACGAAGAAATAGGAATTTCAAAAGCTCCAGAAATGGTTGCATATCCTACAACATCTTCCCAAAGAAGAATCTGGACCTTGAGTCAGTTTGATGGTGGAAGCATTGCATATAATATAAATAGTGCATTAAAAATCACTGGTTTTTTTAATATTTCACTTTTTCAAGAAGCTGTAAATCATGTTGTAGCAAGACATGAAAGCTTGCGAACCTATTTCAAATCAAGTTCAGAAGGAGTCCAGCAAATTATAATTCCTAAAAATGAAGTTAAAAATATAATAGATGTATATCATACAACAGACGAACAAGAAATAGCATCCATAGTTCAAAACTTCACAACACATACATTTGATTTAACCAAAGCACCACTTTTAAAAATCAGTGCAATAGCGGTTGATGAAAAAGCACATATTATATTAATAAACCTGCATCATATAATTGGCGATGGTTGGTCAATAGAAGTATTATTCAAAGAAGTTGTAGAAAACTACAACCTTTTAAAAGCTGGAAATACTCTTACAGACCAAGATTTATCTTTCCAATTTAAAGACTATGCATATTATTTAGAAAACGCAAAACATGCGCCATTAGAAGAAGCAAAACAATATTGGTCTCAACAACTTTCGGGAGAAATTCCTGTGTTAGAGTTACCAATGTCGCATGCTAGACCAGCAATTAAAACCTATAATGGAAGCCAAACATCACATGTTTTTACAACTGAGTTCACTGAGAAGTTAAGAAACAAAGTAAAGGAAAATGATGCTACGCTATTTATGGGATTAATGGCAGCAATCAATGGTTTATTATATAGATATACTGAATTAACAGACATTACTCTGGGAACTCCTGTTGCTGGAAGACATAAAACTGCGATTGAAAATCAAATAGGATTATTTTTAAATACACTTGTAATCCGCACACGCTTTGAAAGTCAAGATACTTTTAGTGATCTATTACAAAAACAAAAACAAGTATTAATCGGCGCATATTCACATCAAGAATATCCTTTTGATAATTTACTAGAAGAACTTCAAATAAAAAGAAATACTTCTAGATCTGCATTATTTGATGTGATGGTTGTTTTACACAATCAACATGATTTATATGTAGAAAGAAAAGGTTTTTCAGGAACAGCAATAGAACCATATTCAGGTTATGAGAATCAAAGTAGTCAATTTGATATCAGTTTTTCATTTATAGAATCGCAAGACACTATAAGTGTTTCAATCTCTTACAATACAGATATCTATGATCGTTTTGTAATTGATAAAATGATCAGCTATTTAGAGAATTTTGTAGTGGAAGCGATCAATAATCCGACGCATTCAGTTGCAAAAGTGAACTATCTTCCAAAGGAAGAAGAATTAAAACTAATAGCACAGAGATCAATACTAAGCAATACAAATAAAGAAGAGACAATACTCAATATCTTAGCGCAGCAATGTAAGGAAACGCCAAATGCTGTTGCCATTGTTAGTGATACTGAATCAATTACTTATAAAGAACTTGATGAAAAATCAAATGAATTAGCGAACTATTTAATTGCTGAGAAAAACATAAAAACAGGCGATTTCGTCGGAATCAAACTCGAACGCAACAAATGGCTTATCATAACGATACTGGCAGTACTAAAATCTGGCGCAGTATATGTTCCAATAGATATCGCATATCCAGCAGATAGAATTCAATATATAGAAAAAGACAGTGCTTGTGTACTAAGTATTACTCAAAATGAGATAGCTATTTTTCTTGAAAATGATGTATCTATGGAATCTCCATTGGTACCAATTTCACAGCAAGACACAGCGTATATAATTTACACATCTGGCTCTACAGGAAAACCAAAAGGCGTTCAAATTTCACATGGCAACCTAGTAGCTTTTATAATATGGTGTAAAAAAGAATTTGGAGATACAGACTTTCAAACAATGTACGCTTCAACATCACATTGTTTTGACTTATCTCTCTATGAAATGTTTTATCCGCTAAGTATCGGGAAACAAATACGATTGCTAACAAATGCATTAGACATTCCAAATTATATAGAAACGGATAGAGAAATTTTCATCAATACAGTTCCTTCGGTTATAGAAAACCTTGTAGAGAGAAAAATTTCTTTAGAGCAAGTCGTTGCAATTAATATGGCTGGCGAACCAATACCAATTGCTTTGAGTAATAAACTTATTGATTTTCCAATAGAATTACGAAACTTATACGGACCATCAGAAGCTACAACCTATAGTAGCTGTTATCGAATCACAAAGCATCATGATACATCCTTACCAATAGGAAGACCTATAGATGGAACTAATTTTTACATCTTATCAGAAGAACAATCTTTACAAGGAGAAGGACTGATTGGTGAGATTGGTATTTCAGGAAAAGGACTTTCCAAAGGATATTTAAACAAAGAAGAATTAACAGATCAAAAGTTTATTACAAACCCTTTTGTGGCAGGAGAGAAAATGTATCTCACAGGCGATTTAGGATATTGGTTGCCAGATGGAAACATAGGTTTTATAGGAAGAAAAGATCATCAAGTAAAACTAAGAGGTTATCGTATAGAACTAGAAGAGATCGCATACACATTACAAGAACACGCTAGCATACAACAAGCAGTTGTTTTGATTAAAGAGGAATCTGGAGAGAAGTATCTCTCGGCATATGTTACAGGAGAGACTATTGATATTACAGCAGTAAGAAGTCATCTTACTGAAAAGTTACCGTTATACATGATTCCTGCTTATTTTGAAATATTGGATGCAATTCCATTAATGCCAAATGGTAAAACGGATAAGAATAAATTGCTCGCTATTGATATTCAAAAAGCGAACATTGATAATTACAAAGCACCAGAAACTGATATAGAAAAGGAACTAGTTTTGATATGGGAACACCTATTAAATATATCAAAAATCGGAGTGTTGGATGATTTTTTCGAAATCGGAGGTCATTCATTACATATCACAAGAATGTTATATGAAATAAATGAAAAATATGACATTCAAATATCCTTGAAAAATGTATTCATAGCAAAAAACATCACAGATTTAGCATCACTTATAGAAGATGAGCTAATGCTAAAACAGGGGTTTTCAACAGATACACAAGAAGACATTAGTAACAAAACAGAGATATGGGAGATTTAACAATAAAACAAAAGTTGGCTAAATTAATCCAAAATGGAATTAGTTTTGAAGTTTCAGGAGATAAGCTATTGGTACGAGGAGAACTTAAAAAACTCTTAACAGAAGATAAAATATTTCTTAAAGAAAACAAGGTAGCTATTATTTCATTAATTGAAACTAGAGCAGAGCAAACCACTAAAATTGCTAGGGCTTCTGAAGATGCTATAATTCCACTTTCCTTTTCACAGCAGAGTTTGTGGCTCTTAGATCGCATCAATGATGGAAGTAATTCATATAACTTATTTTCTGCGTTTAAATTAAAAGGCGCGTTAGACTACAAAGCATTAAACAAAACGTTTTCTTCAATTTTAGAACGACATGCTATATTGCGAACCAATTTTGTGATTAATGAAACTGGCGACCCAATTCAAAAAATACAAAGCCTAGAAACATTCAAAATTCCTTTAGATAATCTTACAACAACGTCAAAAAATATTGAAATAGAAGTTGATAATTACATCAGAGCAGAAAGAGATTATATCTTTGACTTAGCCAATGATTTATTATTAAGAGCACAATTGCTGAAAACTGATAAGTCAGAACATGTCTTACTAGTAAATATGCACCATATTGTTTCAGATGGTTGGTCGATAGGAATTTTACTAAAAGAATTAAACGTATTCTATACCAACTATATTACCGGAGAAGAAAATATAGAACTTCCTAAATTACCAATTCAATATGCAGACTATTCTTTATGGCAACGAAAATGGCTTAGCGGAAAAGTTTGGGATCAACATGTCGAGTATTGGAAAAATCAATTACAAGATATTCCGGTAGTACACAATCTTTCTATGGACAAACCGAGACCAATTGAGCAAACATTCAATGGTAAAACCATCGTATCTCATATTGGTAAGGCATCACTAGAAGGATTATATAACATATGTAAATCTGAGCAAGCTTCATTATTCATGGGAATGCATGCTGTATTTTCAGCATTTCTGGCACGATATAGCAATGAAAAATGTATTGTTGTAGGTAGTCCAGTAGCAAATAGAGAAAGAAAAGAAACGAAAGACCTTGTTGGATTTTTCATGAATCTTTTAGTATTGAAAAGTGACCTTTCTGAGAATCCAGGTTTTCAAGAACTTGTACGTCAAAGTAAAAAAGTCTTAGAAGGAGCATATGAGCATCAACAATTTCCATTTGAAAAAGTAGTGGAACAATTGAAAGTAGATAGAAATCTAAGTCACAATCCTTTATTCCAAATATTACTAACCTTACAAAACAAAGAACAAGGCGCTGTAGATATGCAGGGAATTGAACTTGAACCTATAGGAAATCAAACAAATACTGCAAAATATGATCTTAGTCTAAATATTCAAGAAGCTACAGATGAGTTAATATTATTATGGGAATTCAATACAGATTTATTTAATGAATCTACGATAGCCAACATGGCAAATCATTTTGAAGTATTTGTAAATGCTATATTGGAAACACCAAATAAGAACATTTTTGAAATAAACATGGTAAATGCTGACGAACTAGCTGATACATGTAAAAAATTACAAGGAAAAAACGTAGACATATCTGGAACTTTAGGAGCATATGATTCACTAGAGAATCAAGTTCTAAACCATCCAGATGAAATAGCAATTATTTGTAATGATATTAAATACAATTATGGAGAATTAGGAAACAGAATATCAGAAATCACTTATTTATTACAAGAAAAAGGAGTGCAATCTGGTGATCATGTTGGAATCAGTTTACTACGTAATATGGATATGATTGCAAGTATTTTTGCTTGCTTCAAACTAGGAGCAGTATATGTGCCACTCGATCCTGTGTATTCTTCTGAAAAAATAGATCAAATCATTGAAGAAGTCAATCCGAAATGTCTAATTACGTTACAATCCTTACAAGATTTATTCTTAAAAGAAACCAACGAAAAGAGATTGTTGCTTCTTGATCATGTAGTAGAAACTAATTCAGCAGAAATAACAAAAGAAGCATATGATGGAAATAACATTGCGTATATCATCTTCACTTCTGGAACAACAGGAAAGCCAAAAGGAATTGAAATAACACACAAAAGCCTAGACAATTTCTTGGTTGGACTCGATGCAACTTTTTCAAATGCAGCTCGACAAAAATGGTTAGCACAAACAAGTATTAACTTTGATATTTCAATATTGGAACTTGTTTGGACAATTTCTAGAGGACATTCAGTTGTATTACAACAAACAAATCCATACAAACTAATACCAGAAAATATTTCAGACGGAGACAAAAAACTAGACTTTAGTGTCATGTTTTTTGGTGCTGATAAAAAGACCGAATCAAAATATGATTTACTGCTAAATACTGCTAAATATTCTGATGAAAATGGATTTTCAGCAATATGGACTCCAGAACGACATTTTGGCGAATTTGGAGGCGCTTTTGCAAGTCCAGCTGTCATAGGAAGTGCTTTAGCAGTTTCAACAAAAAATATAAATATTAGATCAGGAAGTGTAGTATTACCATTACATGATCCAATTAGAGTAGCAGAAGAATGGTCAATCATAGATAACCTAAGTCACGGAAGAGTTGGAATGAGTATTGCCTCAGGATGGCAACCAGATGACTTTGTATTTTTCAATTCTGACTACAAAGGTAGACATCAAGACATGAGAGATCGAATAAAAGAACTTCGAAACCTATGGAAAGGGACACCAGTAGTAAGAAAAAATGGAATTGGAAATGATTTTGAAATCAAAATTCGTCCAAAACCAATACAAAAGGAATTACCGCTTTGGATCACAGCGGCAGGAAGTCCTGCAACTTTCAAATATGCAGGAGAAATAGGCGCAAACTTACTTACTCATATGTTAGGGCAAACTCTTGAAAGTTTAAGTAATAACATAGCGATATATCAGCAAGCATTAACAGACAATGGTTTTAAAGTAGAAGATAAAACAGTGTCTCTAATGCTCCATACATATATAGATGAAAGTAATAAAAAAGCTGCTCAAATAAGTGAGCAACCTTTTAAAGAATACCTAGGGACATCTATTAAACTGATGGAACCTTTGGCAAAAGAACTAGACCTTGATGTACATTCACAACTAGATGTACTTATTGATGCTGCATATCAAAAATTTAGTAAAGAGAATACATTAATTGGCTCACCAGAATCGTGTCAAAAAATGCTTTCAAGTGTCAAAAAAATTGGAGTCACGGAAATTGCTTGTTTAGTAGATTTTGGAGTTGAAGATGATTTAGTACTTCGAAGCCTTGAACGTATTGTTGAAGCGAAAAAAATATTTAATGCTAAAGTAGATTTAAGCGCACAATTAAATTTAGACAATCAAAAAACAGAATTAGATTTAATTGACGAATATGCTATAACACATGTTCAAATGACTCCATCTTTATCTAGGTTAGTTTTAAATTTACACAATCAAAGTAAAGGCAAGCATTTATCGTCTATAACGCATTGGTTAATAGGAGGAGAAGCTATAAGTAAAGATTTGATAAAAGGGTTGACTAGCACTACAAAAAGCACATTTTTTAACATGTATGGGCCAACAGAAACTACTATATGGTCTGCATGGAGAGAAATAACACAGAATGATGTACGTATTGGAAATCCTATGTTCAATACTGATTTAATATTACTTAATGAATATGAACAACCTGTTCCTTTAGGAACTGTAGGAGAGTTATATATTGGCGGACTTGGATTAGCGAAAGGATATTATAACAATCCAGAATTAACAGCAGAAAAATTTAAAAATATTGAGATTCCAAACATTGGAACGCAGCGCTATTACAAAACAGGTGATTTGATGAAGCTAACAACTTCAGGAAAATTAGAATACATAGGTCGAAAAGATGATCAAGTAAAAATTAATGGGTATCGAATCGAAATTGAAGAAGTAGAAGGAACAATTGCAATGGTTCCTGGAGTTAAAAGTTGTAAAGTGATCCATAATAAAACAGGAGAAACTTCACATTTATCAGCATATATAGTACAGGAAGAAATAGTGCATGGAGATTACAAAGAATTGCCATTAGAAAAACAGGCAAGACCATTTAAATTCCCTGACGGAAGTACTGTATATCATCAATCTGATAGACAACTTGGAATGTTATATGATGAAATTATTAAAAATGGAATCTACTTCAGACATAACATTTCAATTCCTGAAAATGGCTTGGTACTAGATGTCGGTGCAAACATAGGAACTTTCAGTATAGACATTAGTGAAAAACATCCAGATGCAACTGTGATAGCTTTTGAACCGATTCCTGAAATATTTTCAGCACTAAAAAAGAATTTTGAATATAGAAACATAAAAGGAAAAGTATTCAATTATGGAATCTCTGATAAAAATGAAGAAGCTGTATTTAACTATTACCCTCAAATGGCAGGAATGTCAGGAAGATTTGCAGATAAAGAAACAATCTTAGAATCTATAGATCAATACATTCAACATGATAGAAACATGTTAGAAAAAGAACCGGAATCCGCATCGAGCGAAACCAAAGAAATTGTACAATCACTCTATAAAGAATTTCAAAACTCAAGTGATACATCAGCAGAATATCGTGAATATTTATCATCGCTTTATGAAACTGAAAAAGTCACTTGTAAACTTACTACTGTATCTGATATTTTAGACGAATTAGACATTCAGACAGTAGATTTATTAAAATTAGATGTAGAGAAAAGTGAATGCTTAGTACTTGATGGAATTCGCGAAGAACATTGGAACAGAATTCGTCAATTAGCTGTAGAAGTAGATGGTGATAACAACCTTGAAATCATTAAAGACTTATTATTCTCCAAAGGCTATACAGTAAATGTAGAAGAATTAGTGATGGGAAATATAGAAGTGGCAGCAGAAGAAAACACATATATGTTGTATGCTACAAATTTAAACTTTGGACAAGAAGAGAATACTTCACTACAAAACTTATGGACACAATTGGACGAAAAAATCATGAACGATAGCTTACGTAAAAAGCTTCCCGATTATATGATTCCTAAAGAAATTTCTTTTGTTCCTTCAATACCTCTAATGGAAAATGGTAAAGTAGATAGAATAAAGTTAAAGCAATTTAAAGCGGAAACTAAAATTCAACCCAAAAAAGGAAAAGTTCAATTAACAAGTCCAACAGAACAAAAAATATATCGTGTTTGGAGTGAAGTTCTAAAAAAGGAAAACATAGATCCAAGTGTCAGCATATTTGAAGCTGGAGGAAATTCAATAGAAATAGTATTATTACATGAAAGACTTCAAACAGAGTTTAATGTTACTTTTTCTCTCATCGAATTATTCCGTAACCCAACCATTTTGCAACAGGTAAGCTTAGTCAAGAATACAGACATTCCAAAAGATGATGTAACGGTAAAAAAGGCAATGAACAAAGGGAAATCAAGAAGAGAAGCAAGACTTAAGAAAAATTCAAGATAGCATGAAAAACAATTATGAAAATGACATTGCTATTATTGGAATGGCAGGCAAATTTCCGAAAGCTAAGAACATTGCAGAATACTGGAAAAACCTCAAAAGTGGTGTAAATAGTATACAAGCAGCAGATGCGGAAACTATACGAAACTTAGGGATTAATGAAAATACGATAAACAATCCATTATTTATCAATGCAAGTTCAAGGTTAGAAAATGCAAAGTATTTTGATGCTGACTTTTTTGGGTTATCAAATGCTGAAGCCATTCTAATGGATCCACAAATTCGCTTACTACTCGAAAATAGTTGGCATGCTTTGGAAGACGCAGGTTACGCAGGAGATAATTCAGATATAGCAATTGCAAACTATTGCGGCATGTCTACAAACTCTTACCTAATGCGTATTTTAGGAACAAACGCATTAACGGAACCAGTAGATTTTTTAATGTATAGAATTTTAAATGAAAAAGATTTTCTAGCGACATGGATATCATATAAACTAAATCTAACTGGAGCAGCAATGACTGTTCAAACAGCATGTTCTACATCATTATTAGCTGTGCATTTAGCATGTCAAGGTTTATTAAATCATGAATGTGACATGGCAATGGCAGGTGGAGTTTCTTTTGATTCTAGTGAAAGCATTGGTTATTTCTATATTCCCGAATCTATTTATGCACGAGATGGAGTTTGCAGACCTTTTGATAAAAATGCTAGTGGAACAGTTATGGGAAGCGGCGTGGCAACTGTTATTTTAAAAAGAGCTGAAGATGCAATTAGAGATAAAGATCAAATCTATGGACTCATAAAAGGAACAGCTGTTAATAATGATGGATCAAACAAACAAGGCTATTCAACGCCAAGTGTCAACTTTCAGCGAGATGTAATTCTTGAAGCATTAGCTGTATCAGATATAAATCCTGATTCCATAGGAATGATTGAAGCACATGGAACAGGAACCAAAATAGGAGATCCAATAGAAGTAACAGCACTATCAGAAGCTTTTAGAGAATACACAACAAAAGACCAATTTTGCGCATTAGGTTCTGTAAAAGCTAATATCGGACACTTGGATGCTGCTGCCGGAGTTGCTTCCTTAATCAAAGCAGTTATGTGCGTGAATGAAGGTGTATTGCCACCAAACATCAATTATAATGAAGCAAACCCTGCATTACAATTAAAAACATCTCCTTTTTATGTGAATAAATCTGTAGAACCTTGGTCAGATTCTTTTGAAATAAGAAGAGCAGGAATAAGTTCTCTTGGAGTTGGAGGAACAAATGTGCATGTTATTGTAGAGCAACCACCAACAAAAGCAACAAGTACTAAAGATATAGATCAGTCATATATAATCAGTTTATCTGCTGAGAATTTAGAAAATCTGCAAAAACAAAAAGAAAACCTTGTAAACTACATCACAGCGACTCCCGAAATAGACTTAAGAAATATTGAGTATACAACTTTATATTGTAGAAAGTTAATGCCATATCGATTTAATGCTATAAGTCATAATAAAGAAGAATTATTATCTCAATTAGCAAGTGAAAAACTAGAAGGTTGTTTTGAAAGTAAAGGAGAATTAACTTCTGGTGTTTTTGTATTTCCTGGACAAGGAAGTCAATATAGTAAGATGGCGTATGATCTTTATAATCAGAATCTTGCGTTTAAAAAAGACATGGATACTTGTTTTGAATTTCTTACTGAACTCACAGCAACTATTTTTAAAGATATTATTTTTTCTGACGATCAACAAGAAGCATTAAATCAGACTCAAAATACACAAGTTGCATTATTTATAGTAGAATATTGCTTAGCGAAAGAATTGATTCGAAATGGCATAAAACCAAAAGCTATGATTGGTCATAGTTTGGGCGAATATGTAGCAGCTTGTATTGCCGAAGTTTTTACACTACAAGAAGCATTAACACTTGTATATCACAGAGGCCGCTTAATGGGAATGATGCCTAAAGGAAGTATGGCAATTGTTAGAAAAAATGAAGAAGAACTAACGCCTTTACTTATGCAATCTGTTTCTATATGTGTTTACAATATTATAGATAGTGTAGTAATTGGTGGTGAAACAGCAGCTATAGACAAGCAAATTGCATTATTAAAAAGTCAAGAAATTAACTGTGAAAAATTGAGAGTTTCTCATGCCTTTCATACTTCTATGATGGCAGGTGTGTTGGAAGAGTTTACTGCAATTTTATCCAAGATAAACTTCAAAGAACCATCTGTAAGTATATATTCTACATATACAGGAAAAGAAGTATCTTCTAAAGAATTAACTTCGGGACAATATTGGCTAGATCAAATTATGAATCCAGTACAATTTACGGAAGCAGTTGATCAAGTACGTAAGAATGTGACAAATCCAGTGTTTATTGAAGTAGGACCCGGAAATGGATTATCATCTTTCATAAAAGCTGCTTATGGACAAGACATGAAGACCGTTCATATGCTTCCATCTTCTTCAGATACAACAAGTGCTTTGCTGCAATATACCAGAGGAAAAGCATTGCTAAACAACTTAGGAATTGCATTTAGTAAACCCGAAAACGCTTTAGGCAAAACAATTTCATTACCTGGTTATGCTTTCTCTAAAAATTATTTTTGGAAGCCTCAATTGCAGATCGGATATGAAAATTTTGAAGACATAAAAGTTTCTCACCATCAAAAAAATGAAAAATTTGAGAATGATCGTTTGCGTTTGACAGTAGAGGTTGGAATGCAAAATGACAAACATATTTCAGAAGAATTGCTAAACGATTTAGATCAAATTCATAAAGAGTATCGCAAGAAGATCAAGGCGTTGTTCCCAAACAATAACAAAGTAATTTCTGAAAGAATAGAAGTACTGTATAATGATATACAGCATAAAGAAACAACAGGAAAGCATGCTATTACTAATACAAATTTAGAAACTAGAAGAGGTAATAGTATTTATGTTGAACCAGAGACAGAAATGGCAAAAGTAATTGCTGGTATTTGGGGTGAAGTCTTAGGATATGAAAAAGTTGGAATATTAGACAATTATTTTGAAATGGGAGGAAACTCATTATTAGCTACACAATTGTTAAATAGAATTTTAATACGTACAGAAGTAGAGTTAACAATTTCGGATATTCTTACCAAGAATACTTTAAAAGAACTAGTACAACTTGTAGAAAGTAAGAAAGATCAGCATGAAGGCTCAGAATATGAAAATGAACTTATCATCTAAAAGTCTTTAAACCAGAATATTAATCATAAAAAAAATAAAAAAATGAAAAAAACAACATGTATGCTATTCCTTATGTTTTTAGGAATACAGCTCTTATCAGCTCAAACCGAAATAGAGAAAATTACAACTACGCTGACACATTATATTGAAGGAACAGCAAATGGTGAGCCCGAAAGAATAGCAAAGGCATTTCATCCAGATTTAAACCTATATTATGTAGATGGTGACAGTATTAAAGGCAGATCAGGAAAAAGATACATTGAGAATTTTGTACAAGGAGTTAAGAAAAACCGAATTGGAAGAATTATATCTATCGATTATGAAAACGATGCTGCTATGGCAAAAGCAGAAATTATTATGCCAAAATCTAAAAAAAGATACATTGACTATTTCTTATTACTGAAGGAAAAAGGCGAATGGAAAATAGTTCATAAATCATACACACATCATAAGTTTCAAGAATAACATTTAGAGCTTAAAGCCTTTTGCATGTCATTTAGAAAAAATCACATAGAAGAATTACTAGAAGAACTCAGAGAAAATAAAATTCATATTTCTCTAGGAGATGATGTTCTTAAACTCAAGTTTAATGGAACAAAACCAGCGCCTGTTCTTATAGAAAAATTAAAAGCTCATAAGCAGGAGTTACTGGGTTTTCTAAAGGATAAAGAAAACAATCAAATAGCGAAAGTAGAGATTTCAGATACTGGATATCCGTTATCTTCTTCACAATTTCGCTTGTGGATTATATCTCAAATAGAGAAGTATTCTATTTCTTACAATATGCCTTTCCAAATAGTTTTGGAAGAAGAAATTAACGCTTCACTATTAGAAAAATCAATTTCTTCTGTTATCAAACGACATGAATCACTGAGAACGGTTTTTAAGAAAAATGAAGAAGGTGAAATTCAACAATGGATTATAACTCCTGAAGCATTAAATTTTGAACTGAATGTTATTGATGTATCACTTAAAGAAGATGCTGAAACTTTAGCGAATAAAACAATAAAAGAAGATTATTATGTTCCTTTCGATTTAGAAAACGGACCATTAATACGATGTATGCTATTAAAAATTAATGAAAAGAAATGGCTTTTCTACTTTAACATGCATCATATAATTAGCGATGGTTGGTCTATTCATATATTTTCTAGAGATATTATGCAATTTTATAAATCATATGCCGAAGGAAAAACACCTGTATTACCTGAACTAAGTATCCAGTATAAAGATTATGCTAAATGGCAACGCATACAATTAAAAACAGCAGAGAATAAAAAAGACAAAGCTTTTTGGGAAACTATTTTTAGTGATGAAATCCCTGTATTGGAATTGCCTTCTCACCAAGCAAGACCAAATGCAAGAACAAATAATGGTCACCTTTTACGAATGTATTTACCAGAAAGTGAGACCAAAAACATCAACACCTATATTTCTGGCAAAGGAGGAACTCTGTTTATGTTCTTAATTGCATCTTTAAATACGTTACTATACAGGTATTCAGGAAGCGATGATATAATATTAGGAACGCCAGTTGCAGGAAGAGAACATCTAGCATTAGAAAATCAAATAGGATTTTATGTAAATACACTAGCTATAAGAACGAAAATGAATGCTGCAATGTCGTTTAATGCATTATATAATCAAACAAAGCAGCATATATTAGAAGTCTATGCGCATCAAAAATATCCATTTGATCAATTAATTGACGATCTCAAAATAAAAACAAGTATAAATAGAAATCCGCTTTTTGATGTATTGGTCATACTCCAAAACTTTACAAATTCTAAAAACACGGAAGAATTTAAAGTGAAAAATATAGGTGCAGTAGAATCGTATGGTGCTGTGGCTTCTAAATTTGATCTTACATTCTGTTTTGCTGAAATAGGAGGATTGTTAAGTATAGACTTAAATTATAATACAGATATTTATAATGATGATACCATGCGCGAATTACTGCTTAACTATAGGAAACTAGTACAGCAAGCAACAAATTCTGAAGCACTAAACATACAAGATTTTACTATATCGTTAGAAGTAATTAAAGAAGAAACTGTTTCTACAACAGATAAAAAAGAATACGACGATTTTCTAGAAAAAATAAATAATGAAATGAGTGATGATTTTTAGCATTATACATTATCAACCTTTTACTGTATCAACCAAATAATTAATAAAACAACGTACAATTGAAAAAACTAGGAATTATTTCCGGTATGGGTACACGCGCTGGGCTCTATTTTATGAATAAACTTATAAATAGAATAGAAGCGCCTACAGATCAAGACTTTCCTGAGTTTATACTTCATAATAACAGCAAAGTTCCAGATAGGACACTCGCAATTGTCTATGGTCAAGAATCACCAAAAGATGAAATAGAAAAGTCAATTAAAATGATGCATTCCTTAGGAGTAGATTATATAGTCTTGACATGTATTACATCCTATTATTATGTAAATCAATTAGATGAAAAACTAAAAAAAAATATAATAAACCCGATCGAAATCACGCTAAAAGCTTTAGAAAAAAAGGGAATTAAAAGAGTAGGATTGTTAGCAACCACTGGCACTTTAAAATCTAGACTCTTTCATGACCAAACTCATATGGAAATTGTTACTCTTGATGCAACCACGCAAGAAGATATTCTCATGAAAGGCATATATATGAAAGGCGGATTAAAATCATCAAAAATTTCACAAGAAGCATTTTCACTTTTTAAGCAAGCATTCAATGCGCTCAAAGAACAACAAGTTGAAGTCATCATTGGTGGCTGTTCTGAAATGCAAATAGGATACGAAAGCCTACAAACCGATATTGTTTATGTGGACACAATATCTATGCTGGTGGAAGAAGTTATTACAAAAATGGATTTGAAAAGAACTAATGAAAAATAAGAAGTTAGTACATACATTATTTGAGCATTGCGCTGAGCAATATCCTGAAAAGGTAGCTGTTGAAACGAGTACAACTCATTTTAGCTATCAACAGGTGAACACTATTGCCAATCAAATTGCAAAATTAATTCATCAATACGCAGGTAAAGATGATGTTGTGGCTATGTATGCAAGTCAGGAAATATTATACATATTTTCACTAATAGCAACTTTTAAAGCTGGAGCGGTTTATTTACCATTAGATAAAAAATACAGAAAAAACCATTGGGCTTCATTATTTGAAACAATCAAACCTAATGTTGTATTTGTAGAGCAAAATCAATTAGCCAATTTTGAACATTACAATGAATTGTTTGAATATAATATTCCAACTGTTTTTATTGTTGAGGTAAACACTAGTGGAATTCAATTATCTAAATACGAAGATATATTAAAAGTACAGATCAATTTTGAAGATGAAACAGTTCCTAACTTCGTATTTGACGAGGCAAGTGGAGAAGATTCAAATAGTATTTTCTTCTCATCAGGATCAACAGGAAAACCAAAAGCAATTCTTGGACGTCATAAAAGTTTAGGACACTTTATAAACTGGCAAACAAATGAATTCAACGTAACTGAAAACGACCGTGTAGGACAATTAGTTTCTTTTTCGTTTGATGCTTCTTTGCGTGACATCTTTTTATCATTAGCTAATGGAGCGACATTATGTATTCCATCGCAAGAAATACGTTCTGATATCGTACAACTCTCTAAGTGGATGCGAGCGCAGAAAATATCGCTGGCACATATGGTGCCTACTTTTTGTAGATTAATACTTTCTGAAGATACTAGCAAAGAACCTTTCTTATTGCGTTATTTATTCTTATCAGGTGAAAAACTATATGAAAAAGATATTTACAATTGGCAACAAAAGTATGGATCCAATACAAAATTGGTTAATTTTTACGGAGCGACAGAATCTACCTTAATTAAAACGTTCTATATAGCAGACAAAGAAATTGAATCGATATCTTCTGAGTTGCTAAGCGTAGGAAAACCAATAGCTAATACGGCTATTTTAATAATAAATGCACAAGGCAAATTATGTAAATCAGGTGAAGAAGGAGAAATATACATTCGTACTCCATTCTTATCTAAAGGATATTATAAAGATGTTGCAGCAACGGCAGAACGATTTGTACAGAATCCGCTGAAAGAGGAACACGAAATTGTATATAAAACAGGTGATTATGGACAATATGATACGGATTGGAATACAACTGTTTTAGGTCGAATTGACGCCATGACAAAGCTTAATGGAGTTCAAGTAAATCTTAACGCTATTGAGAATACAATACTAAAAAACGCAACTGTAAAAAGTATTAAATGTAGCATACAAACACAAGAATCACAAGTACGTCTTATTTGTTTTTATACCGCAAAAAAGGAGATTAATGATGCGCTTTTCAAACATTCTCAAGCATATTTGTCGGAATACGAAATGCCTTCTCTATTTATACATTTAGATAGATTTCCATTAAATGCCAATGGTAAAATAGATGAAAAAGCACTTATAGACAACTTACGAAATACGGCCAAAAATAAATCTTCAAAAAAATTAAATATACTGCAACAAAAAATCGTTGCAATATGGCAAAATATACTAGATGAAGAAACGGTATTCTTACAGGATAATTTTTTCCAAATAGGAGGAAATAGTATTAGTGCTATGCGTTTAATTACAGCATATCAAAAAGAATTTAATGTCGCAATTACATTTGCAGAAATATTTGAATCTCCTTTCTTAAAATCACATGAAGAATTAATAGAAAAGGCAAATAAAACAAGTTTCGTATCAATTGCTAAAAGTGAAAGTACGGGGAAAATACCATTATCTTTCTCTCAACGAAATATGTGGATAGCGTGTCAAATTTCAGGTTCAGCAATATATAACATGCCTGCATATTTATATATGAATCTTAATGACGATGAATACAAACTTTTTGAGAAGGCGATTCTTCAAACCATAAAAAGACACGAAGTCTTACGAACTACTTTAAAAGTTGAAAACGATGAAGCTTACCAAGATATAACACCTTTTAATGAATTTAATTTCAGTATTCCTACCATAGACTTAACGAATACAGAAACACCAGAGCAAAATGCATTTCAGCACATAAATGAAGATAAATTTCTTCCTTTTGATTTAGAGAATGGGCCATTGATTCGTGCGCAGAGAATCAAAATTGCAGCGAATACATATATATTCTATTATAATATTCATCATCTAGTTGGAGATGTCTGGTCTTTAGATATTTTAATACAAGATATCTTATCATATTATAGCTATTACAAGGGAGAAACAACTGAGATGTTGCCTGAATTACCTATTCAATATAAAGATTATGTATACTGGCAAACAACGCAGTTAGAAACAGATATTTTCAAAAATCATAAAAAATATTGGAAACATACATTAGCGAACGAACTTCCTATTCTTGAGCTACCAAGTAACAAACAAAGGCCGTTAACACAATCTTATAACGGATACAAACTATTTTTCTATTTTGACAAGGAAACGTCAAGTTCCATACAAGATTTCTCAAAGAATAGTGGAGGTACTTTATTTATGTTTTTGTTGACTTCGCTAAAAGTACTTTTTTATAGGTATACAGGACAAAGAGATTTATTAATTGGAAGTCCGGTTTCAGGAAGAGAACATACCGACTTAAGCAATCAAATAGGATTGTACGTAAATACGTTACCTATAAGAACACAAATAGATGAGAATATATCTTTTAAAGAATTATTTGAAAAAGTAAAACGAAATTTACTTGAAACGTATGCGCATCAAATGTATCCTTTTGACAAGTTAATTGAAGATTTGGATATTAAGAGAGATACAAGTAGAAGTTTATTATTTGATATTTTAATTGTATTACAAAACACCTTCAATACAAATACAAATCTCGAAATTGCTTCCGATGAAATAATGACAATTAATGATGGAGGAAAAGCTGTAGCTAGATTTGATCTTACATTTACGTTTATTGAAGTCGGAAATCATATAAAACTTGAATTAATCTATAATGAAGATATTCATGATCATGAAATGATGTCTGGATTATTGTACGATTACCAACAACTTTGCAAAAATATTTTAATAGATATTGATCAAGAAATTGATACACTATCATTTTTATCACCTACCAAAGAAACAGAATTATTACTAGGATTTAATGCTTCCAGAAAATCATATCCAAAAAACAAGACAGTTTTAGATTTATTTGAAGCACAAGTACAAAAACATCCAGATAACATTGCTGTAACATTTAATGATAAGCATTTTACGTTCCAAGAAATCAATGAACAGGCAAATCAGTTGAGTCATTATTTAAAACAAGAATATTCACCAAAACAAGACGATTTAATTGGAATTAAATTGGTAAATAGTGAGAAAGTAATTATTTCGATGTTGGCAATCTTAAAAGCCGGAGCAGCCTATGTTCCTATTGATATTAATTACCCAGAAAAAAGAATAGTATATATTACAAACGACAGTAATTGCAAAGTAATAATAGAGGAGAAGTTAATGGAGCAGTTTTATGCTTCGGTAAATACATATTCAAAAGAAAATGTAGCGACTACTATTACGGAAAATAATTTGGCTTACATCATTTACACATCAGGATCAACAGGAAATCCTAAAGGTGTCATGATAGAACATGCTAACTTACTCACGTCTACTTTAGCAAGGAATGAATACTATGATTACATAAAATCTCAATTACTGCTATCCTCTTTTTCTTTTGATTCATCTGTAGCAATTATATGGGAAAGTCTAACCAAAGGTTCTCAATTATTTATTGTAGACAATGAAACACTAAAAGATACAGTTGCATTACTATCATTGATCAATACGTATCGTATAGAATCTATTCTTGCAGTTCCGTCTTTCTATAATTTGATATTGGACTATGTAGATGTAGAAAATTTGTCACTCAAACGCGTTATTTCTGCTGGAGAAGCATTAAATGAAACATTATTAAAGAAACATTTTGAGCATCTTCCTTTATGTAAATTATACAATGAATACGGACCAACAGAAAACACTGTTTGGGCAACTGTAGGAAAAGTTGAAAATAGTACTGAAGATATCGGAATAGGAAAACCTATCGCAAACTCTAGTGTATACATTCTTAACGATCAAAATGGTTTACAGCCTAAAGGTGTTGTTGGAGAAATTAGCCTTACAGGAGATGGAATTGCCAGAGGTTATTTAAATAGAGATGATTTAACTGCAGAAAAATTCATTCCAAATCCTTTTGATAATAATTCACGTATCTACAAAACTGGAGATTTAGGGAAATGGCTTCCAGATGGAAATATAAAATTTTTAGGACGTAAAGACAATCAAGTTAAAATTAGAGGAAACAGAATTGAGTTAGGAGAAATAGAAAAAGTATTAGCTGCTAAATCAGGAATTAAAAAAGTAGTTGTAATTATAAAAGAATCTATATCAGGTGACAAACATATTATTGCCTATTATACAAATGAGTCGTCGTCTGAATCCTCTGATTTAAAACAATATATGGCAACCCAATTGCCAGCCTATATGGTACCTAGTTATTTTATCTTTTTAGATACATTTCCAATAACTGCGAATGGAAAAATAGACATAAAAGGATTACCAGCTCCAGAAGATTTAGGTATAGCTACTGGCGCAATTTATGTTCCGCCTACAACAGAAATACAACGTAAGTTAATAGCAATATGGAAAGTTATACTTGAAAAAGAACAAATAGGAATCAAAGACGATTTCTTCGAATTAGGCGGTCATAGTCTTAAAATTATTCGTCTGATAAGCGAGTATCATAA
Source organism: Kordia antarctica (assembly GCF_009901525.1). NCBI lineage: Bacteria > Pseudomonadati > Bacteroidota > Flavobacteriia > Flavobacteriales > Flavobacteriaceae > Kordia > Kordia antarctica. The sequence continues at coordinate 973,224 of NZ_CP019288.1, read as the reverse complement.
AATATTTAATGCAAAGGTTTCTATAACTAATTTATTTATACAAGGATCTTTAGAAGCTCACGAAACACTTATTTTACAAGCAAAAAAAGAAGCATTTAGTACAATACCAAAACTTGAACAAGCTAATAATTATGCAGTTTCTGATTCGCAGCGCAGATTATGGGTATTGAGCCAATTTGGTGAAGGATCTGTTGCCTATAATATGCCAAATACAACTTTACTGGAAGAAATACATGATATAGAAATTTTTGTAAAAGCCATTCATAGCGTGTTAGAAAGACATGAAGTTTTGCGTACAGTATTCAAAGAGCAAACAGATGGAACCATACGACAATGCGTTTTACAACCAGAAGAATTAGCATTTTTGATTGATCAGCAAGATTTTAGTAATGAAGAATCTCCTCTAAAAAGTGCATTTAACTATTTAGACATTGATGCTTATGTTCCTTTCGATTTAAAAAACGGACCATTATTACGAGTAAAAATCATTCAACTAGATGATGCTAAGTATATTTTATACTACAATATGCACCACATTATATGTGATGGTTGGTCTATGAATATCTTGTCAAGAGATATAATGGCATATTACAAGCATTTTTCAACGCAAATTGAATTAGAATTACCGGTATTACAAATACAATATAGAGATTATGCAGCATGGCAATTAAATCAATTACAATCGGAAGAATTTAGTTCATTAAAAGAATATTGGCTTGACAAACTTTCAGGAACATTACCAGTATTGAATTTGCCTGGAGCAAAACAAAGACCAAAATTAAAGACATACAACGGGCATGTATTAAATACATACATAAATAAAAAACTAACGAGCGAAATACGCGAATATATAACTTACAATGGCGGAACATTATTCATGTTTTTGGTCACTGCGTTAAAAGTACTAATCTACCGGTATACCAACCAGGATGATATTATCATTGGAACTTCTGTTGCAGGAAGAGAGCATGCAGATTTAGAAGATCAAATAGGTTGTTATTTAAATACGTTAGCGTTACGAAATCAAATACAAAGTAATGTGTCATTTGATACACTATACGCGCAAGTAAAAAATAATTTATTAGATGCATATTCACATCAATCATATCCTTTTGATAGATTGGTTGAAGAATTAAAACTGACAAGAGATACAAGTAGAAGTACTTTATTCGATATCTTAGTTTTACTTCAAAATACTGGTGATGATGAAGAAATGCCAGAAATAAATGAAGAAGAAATCGATCAAATTCATCATGAGGTTGATATGATGGTTAAGTTTGATATTGAATTTGATTTCAGTGAAGTTGGCGATTGTATTTTCTGTCAAGTACGTTACAATACAGATATCTATGAAAGTACAATCATAGAAAATCTAATAAAACGTTTTAAAAATTTAATAACTAATTTATTACCAGCGTCAGAGAATCTTATAGGAAATATTTCTTACTTATCTACGGAAGATGAACATCGATTAGTATATCAGTACAATCAAACAGAACAATCATATACCAAAGAATCAACATTTTTAGATATAGTAGCAACACAAGTAACTACGAATCCTGATGCCATCGCAATTCAAGACGCTGAAACAAGTTATACTTACAAAGAAACTTGGAGTCGTATAGAAGATATTAGTTCACACTTAGTATCAACATTAGGAGAAATTAAAGAACCAATAGTTGTATTGTTAGATCGCAGTAGCGAGATGTTACTCATTATTTTAGGAATTCTAAAATCTGGCAAATCATACATTCCAATCGATATAGGTTTTCCTGAAGATCGGATCAATTATATCATAGAAGATAGCAAAGCGAAGTATATTATCACAGATGTAAACTTGCAACTTCCTCTTAAAGGCGTAAATGCTAAAGTATTAGACAAAGGTGAGATTCTAAAAAGTGAAGTTGTAAATGTTGTAACTCTTCCAGTGAGTGCTGAAGATACAGCGTATATCATATATACATCTGGTTCCACAGGAAAACCAAAAGGCGTAGAAATTGGTCATGATTCTTTGCATAACTTTTTACTTAGTATGCAAAAAAGTCCAGGCATAAGTTCATCAGATCGTATGTATTCGGTAACGACGTATTCATTTGATATCTCGATCTTAGAATTCTTTGTTCCTTTAATCAGTGGCGCAAGTGTATACATCAGTTCACGATTGGAACTTAGTGATCCTTTAAAATTACAGGAATCAATAGAACAATACAATCCAACGATCATGCAAGCTACTCCAAGCTTTTATCAATTACTATTAGATAGTGGTTGGTTGGGCAATTCAGCACTTCGAGTATTATGCGGTGGCGATGCATTAAGTGAAGGATTAAGCACAAATCTTTTAGGAAAAGTAAAAGAATTGTGGAATATGTATGGACCAACAGAAACAACCATTTGGTCAATGTTACGTAAGATTTCTGAGGGCGATCGAAGTAATAACATTGGGTATCCAATAGACAATACACAGATTTACTTATTGGATGCGCAAAAAGAACTAGTTCCAGAAGGTGTAGTTGGTCAATTATACATAGGCGGTTCAGGCTTGGCGAAAGGTTATTACCAAAAAGAATCATTAACCTCAGAACGTTTTATCAGTCATAGATTTTCAGATACTTCAAAGGAAGAGACTTTGTATTACACTGGCGATTTAGGACGTCGCATGTTAGATGGTAGCATTGAGTTTTTAGGTAGAGATGACTATCAGGTTAAGTTACGTGGTTATCGAATAGAACTAGGAGAAATTGAAAAAGTAGTATTAGAATCTTCGCAAGAGATAAAAGAAGCAGTCGTATTGGCAAAGGAGTCGGAAGGAGAGAAGACCTTGGTTGCTTATTACACATCTACAAAAATAGTAGATAAGAAAGCGTTGAGAGACTCTTTATTGAAGAAGTTATCAAGTTATATGGTTCCTAGTTATTACAAACAATTGGATAGTTTTCCACTAACAGCCAATGGGAAGATAGATAGAAAATCACTGCCAGATATTACCAATGAGGACATCATTAAAAACGAGTACAAGGCTCCAAAAAATGAAATAGAAAAAGCTATGGTTCAGATACTAAAGAATTCAATAAAAGAAGATGTTTTAATAATTGGTACAACCGATAACTTTTTTGATTTAGGATTGAACTCGTTATCTTTAATGCAAGTGTTGAATCAATTTAATTCAACTTTAAACTTAACACTTAGACCATTAGATTTATTTCAATATCCAAACATTAAAGCGCTAGTCGAGAATGTACTTAATGATCAAACAAGTCAGGAAGAAATATCTTCAAATATCTTTGAAGATATGGATGAAATCTTAGACATTTTTGATGAGTAATAGAAATAACAACAATAAAATTTCCCCTCAATAAAGTATTCAATCCATTTTTAAGAATTTAAAATTATAACATGGTTAACAGAAAAAAAGATATCGCTGTAATAGGAATGGCAGGAGTATTTCCTAAGTCAAAAGATTTGTCTATTTTCTGGGAAAATTTAAAACAAGGAACAGAGTTATCACATCACTATTCCAAAGAAAATGGAGATACAATGTTAATAAATCTACCGAACTATGTACCTGTAGAATCTAGAATAGACAATGCTGGTAGTTTTGATTATAAGTTCTTTGGTTATACACGAGAAGAAGCATCGGTAATGGATCCACAGATACGTATTATGCACGAAATTGTATATGCGTCTTTAGATAACGCAGGATATGCAAATAGACTCACCGAAAAGGCAATTGGGCTCTACTTATCTGCTTCAGACAATATTAATTGGAGACTATTAGAAATGTTTTACAACAAAGGAACATTGGCTCCTTATATAACTAGAAAGTTATCGAACAAACAATATGTAAGTACACTAATTTCATACAATTTAGGATTAACTGGTCCCAGTTTTTATTCAGATACAGCATGCTCAGCTTCATTAAGTAATATTCATTTGGCTTGTAGAAGTCTATTGTTAAAGGAATGTAATATGGCAGTTTCGGGAGGCGTAAACATAGATTCTACAGACAGAAAAGGATACTTACATGAAGAAGGATTCATCAATTCAAAAGATGGATTCTGTAGAGCGTTCGATAAAGATGCAACAGGTACAATTTGGGGAGAAGGCGCTGGCGCAGTAGTATTAAAACGATATGAAGACGCTATAAAAGATGGAGATTATATCTATGCAGTCGTTAAAGCAACTTCGGTTAATAATGATGGAAGAAGAAAAGTTGGATACACCGCGCCAAGTGTTGAAGGACAATCAGATTGTATTAAAATGGCACATAGAGTAGCCGGAGTACAGCCTAACACTATAGGTTATATAGAAGCACATGGAACAGGAACTAAATTGGGCGATCCTATAGAAATAGAAGCATTAAACAAGGCATTCAATTACGACATAAATCATAAATGTGCGATAGCATCAGTAAAAACAAACATGGGACATTTAGATGCAGCAGCTGGAATTGCTGGTTTTATAAAAACCTGTATGTGTTTGTATTACAAAATGATACCGCCATCTCTCCATTTCAATGATTCAAATCCTGAAATTAATTTTGATGGAGGACCATTTTATGTGAATACCGAATTACAAGATTGGAAAAGCGACAATGTAAGAAGAGCAGGAATTAACAGTTTAGGAATAGGAGGAACTAACTGTCATGCAGTATTAGAAGAATTCATAGAAACTGTTTGTGATACGAGTAATACCAAACAGCATGTGCTTTTTTATGCCGCAAAATCAAGAAAGGCATTAAAGGAATATCGACAAAAACTCGCAGCTTATTTACTCGAAAATGATTCATATACCAATGCGCAAATTAGTTATAGTCTAGCAAAAAATACGCGCCCATTTCCTTATAGAGATTTTATTGTTTTTGAAAATAGAGAAAAAGCTCAAAAAAAATTACTTTCAGAAACTTCTATACAACCTGCAAAAGGACATAAAAATATTGTCTTTATGTTTCCTGGACAAGGAACACAATACCTTAAAATGGCGAATGATCTTTATGACAACATACCATATTTCAAAACGATCATGGATACTGGTTTTGAGTTGTTGAATGCATTGACAAATAAAGATTATAAAAAAATAATAGGATACACAACTTCTGAAAATGCAGAGTTAATCCATGAAACATTGCATACGCAACCATTACTATTTGTTGTAGAATATGCGTTAGCCAAAACTTTAATACATTTAGGAATACAACCTGACGGAATGATTGGTCATAGTCTTGGAGAATATGTAGCAGCATGTGTTGCTGGTGTTTTTTCGTTTGAAGCTGGATTGGAAATTGTTTGCACAAGAGCATCCTTAATGAACCAAATGAAATCTGGAGATATGATTGTGGTGCATTCAACACATGAAAGTATAACAGAATATATAACTGAGGAATTATCTGTTGCAGCTATTAATAGTGATGATACCTGTGTACTTTCTGGCGAAAGTAAATCTATAACAACCCTAGAAGAAAAACTCAAGAACGCAGCTATTGCTTTTACAAAACTTAAAACCTCTCATGCTTTTCATTCAAACATGATGAATGATATGCTAACGCCATTTAAAGAAAAATTGGACACATTAGAATTTGAAAAACCAAAAATTCCAATCATATCTAATCTTACGGGAGAACTCATTACGACAGATGAAAATATGCCATCATCATATTGGACAAAACATATTAGAGAAACGGTATTATTTCATAAAGGATTGCAAAGTGCCATTCAAAAGTGGAATGTAGAGAACACCATTTTTATAGAGATAGGACCTGGAAAAACACTCTCTAGTTTCTTGAAAAAGCAAGTGCCAGAAGCTATCACCAATGTATCAATGATTAGAAGAGCGAAAGAATCAAAAAATGATTACAGTTATTTTCTAACCAACATTGGTCTTTTGTGGAAAGTTGGAGCTTCTGTAGAAACAGCTAAACTGTATCCGGAAAATTCACAAAAAGTACCTGTTCCGACTTATGTTTTTGATCAAACGGAACTACCAAGTAGAATTGATGCTTTGCGATTAGTGCAAAATCAATTTAGCAACAGTAAAGATCTAACTTCAGTACTATCAAAAATGACGTCAAATACTATTTTTGATGAGAAGGAATTAGATGAAGAAGAAAAACATGGAGAAATAGAAAATGATGAGAGAATAAATTTAACTACCAATTATATAGCCCCCCAAAATGATATTCAAATACGTTTATCATCAATTTGGAAAAATACACTTGGTTATGAAAAAATAGGCATTGAAGATGATTTCTTTGAATTAGGAGGCGATTCTTTAAAAGCAATGTCAATTTTAAACGCAATCAAAAAAGAATTCAATTGTAATATTGAAATTCAAGATTACTATGATAGTCCTAATATCAAGACATTGAGTTCGCAGATAGAAGTTCTATTAAAACTTAAGGACATAAGTAAAACTACACCACGAAAAAATACATTCAAAATCTAATGCAAATTCTTGAAATCTTAAACCAGTTGGAAGAAAATCAAGTGTATTTATCACTTGACGGACTTGACTTGGAAGTAAGTACTGTAAATGATGATGTACCTGAGCATATTATCGGATTGATTAGAGATAATAAGGCATTGTTAGTTAAGTATTTAAATAAAATACAAACAGAAGAAGTATATCAAAGTATTCCTGTACTGCCAATGCAAGAATCATACGTGCTTTCCTCAGCTCAAATGAGATTATGGGTATTAAGTCAGTTTCAGGAAATGGCTTTAGCTTACAATATGCCATTCTCTTTAGGGCTTATGGGAAATTATAATTTATCTTTTTTTGATAAAGCTATTCATTCAGTAATTCAACGACATGAAATTTTGCGTACCATTTTTAAAGCAGATGAGAATGGAGATATAAAACAATGGATTATTCCTTATGAGGAGTTCAATTTTAAATGTCAATTTTATGATTTTTCAAAACAACCTAATGGACAAATAGAAGCTAAAAAAATAATCGAAGAAGATTCTTATATGTCGTTCAATTTAGAAAATGGACCACTAATTAGAGTGAAATTCTTTGAGCTTGCAAACGAACAATGCATCTTATATTACAATATGCATCACATTATTAGTGATGGATGGTCTATAAATATAATATCTAAAGATGTTTTAACGTATTATGAAGCGTATTTAGAAGATAGAAAACCTAACATATCTCCGCTTGTTATTCAGTACAAAGACTATGCAAACTGGCAACAAAATCAATTACAATCACAAGAATATACAAATCATAAAGAATATTGGTTACAAAAACTGTCAGGTGATTTTACCAAAATAACACTTCCTAAGGCAAAAAAACATACTGTTCAAGATGCTGGAGTTGGTAGAATGCTAAAAACCTATCTAAATACGGAACACACGGATGGAATTCGAAAATTCATTGAAGCGCAAGGTGGAAGCTTATTTACATTTTTACTAACGACATTAAAAATACTATTTCATAGATATACAGGACAAAATGATATCATTTTAGGAAGTCCAATTGCAGGTAGAGATCATGCAGATTTAGAAGAACAAATAGGGTTTTATGTAAATACATTAGTACTAAGAAATACACTAGCTAGTGATTCAACATTTGGAGAAACATATGGACAAATAAAAGAAAATTTATTAGCCGACTATTCGCATCAAATGTATCCTTATGATGAATTGGTAGATGCTTTAAACCTAAAGGGCAATAATCCATTGTTTGACATAATGATTATTCTACAAAATACTTCTAATACAAAGCAAAAAATAACATTACCTAAAGAAATTGTAGAAGCAATAGAAGATTGCGGAAAAGCATATGTGAAATTCGATTTGTTATTTAACTTTACTGAAATAGAAAATCATATTGTGATACAACTGGAATATGATGAAGATGTATACGAATACAAAACTGTCACAAGAATAATAGAACATTTCAAAGGATTGATAGCGAGTATTCTTAATGATACGCATACTTCTATCGGTCAGCTAAATTATATTCCAAAATTAGAGCAATCTAAAATTCTAGAAGAGTTCAATAATAATACTTCTACGTATCCACAGGAAAAAACAATCCTTGATTTATTTGAAGAACAGGTGAAAAGAACACCAACGCTAGAAGCTATACGATATGAGCAAAAAAGTTGGTCATATCAAGAAATTAATGACATTGCGAATAATTATGCTTCAACATTATATAGTCATTTTTCAGTATCTAATGGAGATCGAGTAATTGTTTCCTTAGCATATGGAAAAGAACTCATACCAATTTTAATAGCAATTAAAAAAATTGGCGCAATATATGTGTCTTTAGATCCAACAACTCCTTCAGATCGTATTGAATATGTGATTAAGGATAGTAAAAGTGTTTTATTTATAGATAGTGAGTTTATAAACAAACTATCTCCAATTGTTACAAAACCTGAAACACAAGAACTTCCTGTTTTAAAACATACGAATTCTGAAACGGTAGAGTTCATTATCTATACATCTGGATCTACAGGAAACCCAAAAGGGATTAAAATAACATCTAAAGGTGTAATCAATAGATTGCATTGGATGTGGAATAAATATCCATATGCAAAAGGAGAAGTTGCTTGTGCTAAAACTTCCATAAGTTTTGTTGATCATATTTGTGAGATATACGGACCCTTATTAAAAGGTATTCCATTAGTACTATTTAATAAAGAAGCCGTTATCGATATTAAAAACTTCATTCATAAACTGCATAGCAATCAGATTTCAAGAATTGTATTAGTACCTTCCCTATTAAGAGAAATGATGAAGTATCCTGATGTTTGCAATGCAGAATTACAAGCATTGCGAATTTGCATTAGTAGTGGAGAAGCTTTGAGAACATCTGACGTACATTCTTTTTATTCGGTATTACAAAACAATACAACACGTCTCATCAATATTTATGGTTCTACAGAAGTAACTGCAGATGCTACTTATTATGACACATATGAGAGGTTTAATCAAAATAAAAATAAAGAGTTTAAGCTTTTTTCAACCTCATTAAAAAGTGAAATAGAAAACATCATTGAAACACATGATTCAGCTACAAAAATAATAGAAAACCCACTCTCGGAATTATTAAAAGATGCCTACTTTACTAAAACATCTATAGATGAAAATGTTTCGATTGATGAGTATATTAAGTTTATAGAAACCAAAGTAATTCCTAATGTTGTCAACGTAAATAATACATCTTATATAGGTCATATGACAGGTCCTATTCCTGAAATCATGAGACAACTCAGTAGTTTGGTAGTTGCTTTAAATCAAAATCAGGTAAAAATTGAAACTTCTTCAGTTGCTACAATCATAGAAAGACAACTCATAGGAATCTTTCATAATCTAGCATTCAATTTACCGAAAACATTCTATGACGAATATGTACAAGAAGCAAATAGTTCTTTAGGAATTATAACGAATGGCGGTACAATGTCTAATGTAACGGCTATGTACTATACATTGAACAAGAAACTAAAACCTAAAAATGGTTTTGAAGGTCTTGCCAAAGAAGGTTTAGTAAATGCATTACAAGCTTATGGATATAGTAAAGTTGTATTGTTAGGATCAAAATGGTGTCATTATTCATTTGATAAAACACTTAAAATTTTAGGATTAGGATCTAAAGCATTTGTTGAACTTGATTTTGACAACAAAACAAAAGAAGAAATTTCCAGTGCAATCTCAAAACTTAAAGAAGAACGAGCATTAATATTAGGGATTATTGGTGTGGCAGGAACAACAGAATCAGGCTATGTTGAATCACTTGATACTATTGGTCAAATTGCAAGCCAGCATGATATTCATTATCACGTAGATGCTGCTTTTGGTGGCGCTTATTTAATGGATGAAGAATTAAAAAACAAATTGAACGGAATAGAATTGGCTGATTCCGTAACCATCTGTGCGCATAAACAGTTTTATGTACCTATTGGAGTAAGTATCTGCTTATTTAAAGATCCCAATCATGCTGTATATTCAGAATTTAATGCACGTTACCAAGCAAGAAGCGAAAGTTATGACTTGGGTAAATTTACAATAGAAGGTTCTAGAAACTTCATGAGTTTTATACTGCATGGAGCTCTTCATATTGTTGGTAAAGAAGGTTTTGCAGAAGTATTGCGCCAAAATCACGAACTAGCAAAAACATTTGCCGATATCATAACACATCAAGAAGATTTTGAACTTATGTATGAGCCTACGCTCAATATTGTACTGTATCGATACATTCCGCTATCGCTTCGAGGACAAAACGGATATACTGATGAAGAAATAAAAATCATCAATACACTTAACAAAAAAATACAATTAGAACAGTTTGAAAATGGAAACTCTTTTGTTTCGTTCACAACCATCACCAAAAAAGAAAATACTGAAAAGCAAGTAGTTTTTAGAACAGTTTTCATGAATCCATTTACTACTGTCAAAGACATTTATGCACTTCTAAACGAACAAAGAGCTATAGCAGGTGAAACACAGCATCTTTCTGACTACAAACCTACTAACGGCAAAGATTTTAATATTCCAATAGGAAAACCAATTGAAAATGTAAAAGTATACGTTCTAGATGCAAACCTTAACTTACTACCAATAGGAGTTACAGGAGAAATATGCATTAGTGGAGATTGTCTTTCAGAAGGTTATATTGGCGCGAATGATTTAAACAAGAATCGATTTATTGAAAATCATTTTTTAACAGGAGAGCGTTTATTTTTAACAGGTGATTTAGGAAGATGGACAGAAGATGGAGACATTGAATTTTTGGGACGTAAGGACAATCAAGTTAAGATTAGAGGAAATAGAATTGAATTAACAGAAATTGAAAATACACTATTAAGAAAAAAGGAAATTGAGCAAGTAATTGTAACTACATTTAAACGCAATGAAACGAATGAGGAACAACTCGCCATGTATTTCATCTCAACTATAGAAGAATCAATAACAGGATTGAGGAGTTTTATCAAACAATTTTTACCAGATTATATGTTGCCTGATCATTATATTCAATTAACGGAATTTCCTTTAACTGTTAGTGGTAAAATAGACAAAAAGAACCTTCCTAGTCCATTAGAAAATGCACTTACTATTGAAAATGAATATGTGCCACCAAGAAATGAAATAGAAACGAAATTAGTTCAAATATGGGAGGAAGTATTACAGAAAAAAACTATTGGAATTAAAGACGATTTCTTTGAATTAGGCGGACAAAGTCTTAAAATGGCTCAGGTAATCAATAAAATTCATAAAGAATTATCCCTACATATTGCTTTCCCAACATTTTTTAATAATGCCACCGTAGAAAAAGTTGCAGAAAAATTAGTTGAAAAAGCGTATACTGCTATTACAAAAGCAGCTATATTAGAAAATTATCCTTTAACGCCAGCACAAAAAAGATTATGGGTTTTAAGTCAGCTTGAAGGCGGATCGGAAGCATATAACATTCCTTTATCCATACAATTAAAAGGAGATATTAAAGAAGGCCTATTTGAAGAAACATTCAAACTATTACTAGAGAAATATGAAATTTTAAGAACATCTTTTAAAACAGATGTTAATACTGGAGAAGTCCGACAATTTATAGTACCAACTGATAAAGTAGATTTTTCGATAGATTATAAAGATTTCACCAAGAATTCCAATACATCATCTAGTGTAGAAGAACACATCTCTTTGGCAAGTCGAAAGACTTTTAATTTAGAAGCAGCTCCACTTTTTAGAGTTTCTTTATTAAAGATTAATGCACAGGAATACATTCTCTTTTTAACAATGCATCATCTTATAAGTGACGGTTGGACAATGCAATTACTTTTTTCCGAATTCACTCAAACATATCATGATTTAATTCACAACAAGAAAGTAAATACCAATACGCTCACAATTCAGTACAAAGATTATTCGGTATGGTTTAGCGATCAAATGTCGCAGCCAGCATATCAGAAAATGGAAGACTATTGGCTAGCTCAATTTAAAGGTGAGATTCCTATACTTTCGCTGCCTTCTAGTAAGCAAAGACCAGCAATTCAAACATTCAACGGAACACGCATATCGCATACTTATTCTGATGATTTCTATAAAAAGTTAGCTAAATTTTCAGAAGCCAACAATGTGACGTTGTTTATGACGCTTATGGCGGGAATAAAAGCGCTTTTATACAACTATTCAGGTCAAGATGACATCATATTAGGTACGCCAATAGCAGGAAGAAATCATCCTGAATTAGAAAATCAAATAGGTTTATTCTTAAATACGCTTGCCATCCGAACACAATTTGATCCGAAGCAACCTTTTTCAGCACTCTTATCAAAAGAAAAGGAAGTATTATTGGGAGCTTACGAAAATCAAATATTTCCTTTCATGGAATTGGTTGAAAAGCTATCTATAAACAGAGATAGAAGTCGTTCTGCTTTATTTGATGTGTTTGTCATATTACAAAATCAAAATCAAGTACATGTTCAAGATTCATATATAAATGATATTGGAATTGAAACGAAGGTATATGAACATAAGGCGAATACTTCTCAATTTGATATCAGCTTTATTTTCTCAGAAGCAAATCAACAATTATCATTAACACTAGAAAGTAACACAGATATTTATGATTCAGAATTTATACAAAGAATCTTTATTCATTTAGAAAATATACTTTCAGATGCTATAGATTATGATACAAATGTTGAATCGTTATCTTACTTATCTACGGAAGATGAACATCGATTAGTACATCAATACAATCAAACAGAACAATCATATACCAAAGAATCAACATTTTTAGATATAGTAGCAACACAAGTAACTACGAATCCTGATGCCATCGCAATTCAAGACGCTGAAACAAGTTATACTTACAAAGAAACTTGGAGTCGTATAGAAGATATTAGTTCACACTTAGTATCAACATTAGGAGAAATTAAAGAACCAATAGTTGTATTGTTAGATCGCAGTAGCGAGATGTTACTCATTATTTTAGGAATTCTAAAATCTGGCAAATCATACATTCCAATCGATATAGGTTTTCCTGAAGATCGGATCAATTATATCATAGAAGATAGCAAAGCGAAGTATATTATCACAGATGTAAACTTGCAACTTCCTCTTAAAGGCGTAAATGCTAAAGTATTAGACAAAGGTGAGATTCTAAAAAGTGAAGTTGTAAATGTTGTAACTCTTCCAGTGAGTTCTGAAGATACAGCGTATATCATATATACATCTGGTTCCACAGGAAAACCAAAAGGCGTAGAAATTGGTCATGATTCTTTGCATAACTTTTTACTTAGTATGCAAAAAAGTCCAGGCATAAGTTCATCAGATCGTATGTATTCGGTAACGACGTATTCATTTGATATCTCGATCTTAGAATTCTTTGTTCCTTTAATCAGTGGCGCAAGTGTATATATCAGTTCACGATTAGAACTTAGTGATCCTTTAAAATTACAGGAATCAATAGAACAATACAATCCAACGATCATGCAAGCTACTCCAAGCTTTTATCAATTACTATTAGATAGTGGTTGGTTGGGCAATTCAGCACTTCGAGTATTGTGCGGAGGCGATGCATTAAGTGAAGGATTAAGCACAAATCTTTTAGGAAAAGTAAAAGAATTGTGGAATATGTATGGACCAACAGAAACAACCATTTGGTCAATGTTACGTAAGATTTCTGAGGGCGATCGAAGTAATAACATTGGGTATCCAATAGACAATACACAGATTTACTTATTGGATGCGCAAAAAGAACTAGTTCCAGAAGGTGTAGTTGGTCAATTATACATAGGCGGTTCAGGCTTGGCGAAAGGTTATTACCAAAAAGAATCATTAACCTCAGAACGTTTTATCAGTCATAGATTTTCAGATACTTCTAAGGAAGAGACTTTGTATTACACAGGCGATTTAGGACGTCGCATGTTAGATGGTAGTATTGAGTTTTTAGGTAGAGATGACTATCAAGTTAAGCTACGTGGTTATCGAATAGAACTAGGAGAAATTGAAAAAGTAGTATTAGAATCTTCGCAAGAGATAAAAGAAGCAGTCGTATTGGCAAAGGAGTCGGAAGGAGAGAAGACCTTGGTTGCTTATTACACATCTACAAAAATAGTAGATAAGAAAGCGTTGAGAGACTCATTATTGAAGAAGCTATCAGGTTATATGGTTCCTAGTTATTACAAACAATTGGATAGTTTTCCACTAACAGCCAATGGGAAGATAGATAGAAAATCATTACCAGATATTACCAATGAGGACACCATTAAAAATGAATACAAGGCTCCAAAAAATGAAATAGAAACGAAGTTAGTTTCTATTTGGGAAAATGTGCTTGGTTTTGAAAAAATAGGAGTAATAGATAACTTTTTTGAAATAGGTGGGAATAGTTTGAACGCAATTAAAATAATTTCAAAAGTACAACAAGAATTTAATGTTCAAATAGACATGGTAAAACTATTTCAAGATCCTAATATACAAGGTATGTCAGAGGAAATTGAGAACCAAAATTGGCAAAAAGAAGAAGTTACCGAAAAAACAATAGTAGATAGTCAAACTATTTAAAAGACAAAAATGAGCAACACAAATAAAGTTTTGTATTTAAAACCAAATGTGGCTATTGAGGCATTAGTTGATAGATGGTATGCTTGGCCACATCTCATCTCTCCGGCAACAGCCGCAATGAATATTAAAGAACGCCATTTAAAAATAATGGATTCATATATAAAGAATCCAAAAATTCATATGGCAGCTGTTAAAAAACCAGGAATGCTTGGCGGTCCTTTTATTAACTATAAAGAAGCACGAGTTGATGAAATTGCTACACTTCACAAGAAAACACTAGAGAAAAGAGCTAATATGCTCGAATTTGTTGATGCTATAAATGAATTGAATGGAATTTTGAAAAATGAAGCTGTTGGGTACTCACTAGAACCTTTATATGATAAAATTCCAGAATTACTTAAAGGATTTGTAGAGCTCTATTATGATTTAAATAACAATGCAAATTTTAGATTTTTTGAATCTTTAATATATCAAAGTGAATACTACGATGAATCGTCTCAAACAGTATGTTTACAATTAGTAGAAGCAGATAATTCGCGCCCTTTTGTATTAAGTACACCAAGGTTGAACGATGAAAATCTCTTGCACTTAGAGATTCCATTTAAGAATACTGTAATTGACGAACTCTTTAAAATGAAGCGAGAAGCGAGGAGCTACGAAGAAATAAAAGCGCTATTAGAAATCAAGGAAGAACATGAAGAACTATTCAGAAGTTTTTTCACAGAAGAATCGCCAACAACATACAAAAAGTATACAGGAAAAGGTATCAGAACACGATACTTCGGACACGCTTGTGTATTGTTAGAGACAAACGAAATTTCAATTTTAGTTGATCCAGTACTAAGTTACGATGGTTATGAGTCAGACGTTGCGCGTTATACAATTAATGACTTGCCAGAAACCATAGATTATGTATTAATTACTCACAATCATCAAGATCATATTTTACTGGAAACATTACTACAACTACGTCATACGATCAAGAATATTGTGGTTCCAAGTAGCGGAAAAGGAAACTTACAAGATCCAGATTTAAAATTAATGTTTAATAACATAGGATTTCACAATATCATTGAACTTGATGATATGGAATCTATAACATTAGATAAATGCAAAATAACAGGCTTACCATTTTTAGGCGAACATTCAGATTTAGATGTGAGAAGTAAGCTTTGTTATCATGTCTCTTTACACAATCATTTGAAAGTAATATTTGCAGCAGATTCCTGCAATATAGAGCCAACAGTATACGAACGCGTTCAAAAAATCATAGGAAATATAGATGTTCTTTTCTTAGGGATGGAATGTGATGGAGCTCCACTATCATGGCTATACGGACCTTTAATGCCTGAAAAACTAGAAAGAGATAAAGATTTCTCAAGAAGATTAGCAGGATGTAATTACGATCAGGGAAAAAGCCTAATCAAAATTTTTAACCCTAAAAATGTATTTGTTTATGCAATGGGATTAGAACCTTGGTTAGAATTTATAAGTTCTTTAAAATATACTGATGAGTCTAGACCAATTGTAGAATCTAACAAGCTAGTTTCAGACTGTAATAGTAACTTAATTGAAGCAGAACGATTGTTTGGAGAAAAAACAATTGAATATTAATAAGCCATCCATTTAAACTAAAAACGAAAGCACAAAACCATGCCACAATCTGTTAAAGAAATACTGTCAGTTTTAAGGGAAAATGAAATTAAATTAACATTAGATCAAGACAATTTAAGAGTAACATCTCACAAAGAGAAGCTTCCAGAAGCTATTCTAAGTCTGTTGAAATCTAGTAAAACAGCATTAATAAATTACTTAAAATCAATTGAGTTAGCAAACGCTATGGAACAAAATAAGATTCCTAAAGCGACTAATTCAGAAAATTACCTTTTATCATCTCCACAAAATGCAGTATGGTTAGCGAGTCAACTAGAAACAAGCTCTATTGCATATAATATTCCGCAAACGTTTGCTATTATTGGAGATGTTGATATTACAAATTTTGAAAAAGCAATTCATAACGTAATTGAAAGACATGAAATTCTGCGCACGGCTTTCAAAGAAAATGAAGAAGGAGAAATTCGTCAATGGATTTTATCAGTAGAGGAATTAGACTTAAAAATAACAACGCACAATTATATAAATGTTGAAAATCAAGAAGCTGCAATTCGAAATTATATCACTACAGATTTACAACAACCTTTCAATTTAGAAGAAGCACCAGCATTTAGATGCAGTTTATTGCAGTTAGAAAAAGAACATTATTTATTTTACTGTAACATGCATCATATCATTAGTGATGAATGGTCTATAAAAGTATTGGCAGATGAAGTCATAGCATATTATCAAGCTTTTAAGGAAGGAATAGAAATCAAGTTAGATAACTTATCAATTCAATACAAAGACTATGCTACTTGGCAACAAAATCAATTAGATACAGCTCAAAATCAAATTAGTAAAGACTATTGGACAGAAAGATTATCGGGAACATTACCTGTCATCAACTTTCCATCAAAAACGACAAGACCACTCATAAAAACTTTTGATGCAGAAAAGATAGTTACAAATTTAGGAGCTTCATTAACGTCCAATCTTCGAACTTATAGTATTGAAAATGGCGGAAGTGTATTTATGAGTTTACTTTCTGGGTTGAATGTAATCTTACAGCGCTACACTTTGCAAAAAGATATCATTATTGGTGCTCCTGTAACTGGAAGAAATCATTCTGATTTAGAAAACCAGATAGGATTTTACGTAAACTTATTACCGCTTAGAAATCATATAAAAGAAGAAGCGTCATTCAACCAAGTATTTTCAAAAATCAAACAAACCACCTTAGAAGCTTTTACGCATCAGCAATATCCTTTTGAAAGTATTGTGAAAAATACGCAATCAAAACGAAGAGATTCCAGTAGAAGTCCTTTGTTTGATGTATTGATGGATTATCATAACAATGAGAATCCAATAGCATTATTAACGCCTGAGGAATCAGGAACTATCAAAATATTAGGAAAAGGTTTAGTGAAGTTTGACATTGAGTTTCATATTACCGATTTGGTAGACGATTTGGAAATTCAAATGAATTACAATACCGATCTTTATGAAAGTGAGTTGATGCATCAATTTTTAGGAGATTATAAAAAGATGGTATCAAAACTCATACAATCTCCAAATGACGAAATTAGAACAGTAGCACTTGTTGAAGATGAAGCCTTATCTACACATACTACAGAAAGCGAAGCATCATTACAAAACCTTGTAGAGATGTTTCAAAAGCAGGCAAAAGAGAAGCCTAAAGCAGTTGCATTAGTAGCTCAAAACAAAGAAATAACGTATAGCGAATTAGACGAGTTATCGAATAAATTGGCAAGTTCCTTACGTCAAAATTACGCTATAGAAGAAAATGATTTAGTTGGAATTTATTTAGATAGAAGTGATGAAATGGTAATCGCCATGTTAGGAATTTTAAAAACGGGCGCAGCATATATTCCTATCGATACAAACTATCCAATAGCAAGAGTTCAAGATATTTTAGATGATGCAGCTCCAAAATTGCTGATAACTGAAACAAACTACATGTTTGAATTACCTGAATATGATGGAAATGTTTTTGCAATAGATGTTGAGTTTGATCCAGAAGAATTCGAAAACACACATGTAGCCTCTACATCAAAAAATAACGTAGCATACGTATTATATACTTCAGGTTCTACAGGAAAACCAAAAGGAGTAATGATTTCCAATACGGCATTAGCTAACTATTTAACATGGGGAAAATCGTATTATATAAAAGATCAAAAATATACTGGAGATTTTGGACTATTTACGTCTATTTCATTCGACTTAACAGTAACGAGCTTATTTCTTCCATTAGTAAGTGGTCATACGCTTCACATATTAGCTTCAGAAAATAATATAGGAGTAACCTTGCAAAACTATTTCTCCAAAAACATACCATGTATAAAGCTTACGCCAGCGCATATTAATTTACTAGAAGGTATTGAAATTCAAAATACAAACATTCAATTAGTAATTGTTGGAGGAGACAGGCTTCATAAATATCAAGTAGAGATTGCTCAAAAAATATTTCCATCTGCAAGAATCATAAACGAATATGGACCTACAGAAGCAACTGTTGGTTGTAGTGTATATGAAATTAGAGGAAATGAAGAAACCATTTTTATCGGAAAACCTATTCTAAACACAGACATTCACATTGTAAATTCTGCAGGTATGATACAACCTAAAGGTGTTATGGGAGAATTATGTATAAGTGGTTTGGGTATAGCTGAAGGATACATAAATAATGAAAAACTAACCGCAGAAAAATTTAAAGAAAGCATTTTTGGGCAGAAAAAAAGAATTTATAAAACAGGTGATTTAGGAAGATGGTCTTTTGATGAAGAATTAGAATACATAGGAAGAAATGATGAGCAAGTAAAAATTAGCGGATACAGAATTGAATTAGGAGAAATAAATGAACTCATTTCTACGCACCCATCAATTGAAACTTCTACAGTATTATGCAGGGAAAATTCTTTAGGAGAAAAAATACTTGTAGCTTACATCAAAACAACGCAAGAAGTAAAAACTGAAGCACTAAAATCATATGTAGGCAAAAAATTACCAGCGTATACAATTCCAAATATTTACTTAGAACTAGATGAATTTCCACTAACATCAAATGGAAAGATTGACAAAGAAAAGCTAGTACAAATTGATTTCGAAGAAGCCAACAAAACTAGTTATGTGGCACCAGAAAATGCTGCAGAAGAACAGTTGATTTCTCTTTGGGAAAAACATTTGCAAAAGGAAGACATTGGAATTACAGATAATTTCTTTTCACTTGGAGGCGATTCTATAAGAGCAATTCAATTAGTAATTGAAATCAAGAAAATATTCGGTTCTGATTTAAGTGTAGCTGATATTTTTGAAAAGCAGACTATTCAAGAACTTGTTCCTGTTATTGAAGACAAAAGAGGAGGAAATACAGTTCAAGAATACTTAAAAACTGGACATCAAGAAATACAAAAATTTGAAAAAGGAATAGAAAAAGAAAACAAGCGGATCAAAATTATATCAGATGAATATGAAGAAATTTATCCGTTAACTCCAATCGAAGTTGGAATGATATTTTCTTCCTTAATCAGAAATGAAGAACCTGTATATTACGATCAATACTCCTATACCTTAATCATTGAAAACGAAGCTGAATTTGAAAAAAACATCACAAAATTAGCAAACAGACATGCTTCGCTAAGAACCAAATATTATACAAAAAGCTTTAGTCAACCAACCAAAGTAGTATATACAACGCCAAAAGTTCCTTTAATAATAGAAGACTTAAGAATGGTGCCAGATGAAGAAAAAAGATCTAAAATTTTAGACTATTCAGAAGCAGACCTTAACTTAAGACTCGATTTTAATGACGACCTTCTTTGGAGAGTAAAAGCATTTCGAATCTCTGACAATTTATATTCAATATTTTTTAGTTTTCATCATGCTTTACTAGATGGATGGAGTACTTCTATCTTTAAAACAGAACTTTCCAACATCACGCATACAGATTTAAAACCTTTAAAATCTACATATAAAGATTACTGCGCAATTACTATTGGAAGAAAAAAATTAGAAGGCGTAGAAGGTTTTTGGAAAGAAATGCTCGATGGATATACACGAAATAAATTGCCATTCAATACAAATAGAAAAAGATTAAATGATGAAACTGGAATGTCTATTATTTCAAGATGGTTGCCAGCCCAATTAATGACTGAAATCACTAAACTTTCAGAAGAACTTAAAGTATCGGTAAAAACAATCTGTTTGGCTGCACATGCCTATTTGCTCAAAGTAGTCTGTTCTGAAACTGAGATAGTAACTGGTGTTGTAACTCATGAACGCCCAGAAATAGAAGATGGTTTGAACATTATGGGATGTTTTCTAAATACAGTTCCAATCCGATTAAATATTGCTGAATGTTCAAATGTAACTTCTCTAATAACTATGGTTAATGAGCATTTGATAAAAATGAAATCAAAAGAAATTCATCTTGCCGAAATAGCGCAAATCATAGGAGAAAAATCAACACTAAACAATCCAATCTTTGATACGTTGATGAACTATACGGATTTCCATCAATTTGAAAACTGGAATGAGGAATCGGAAGTAAATCAAACACATAATGAGTTGTTTGACCATACAATTCAGAATCATGAAATGACAAATACATTATTTGATTTAGAAGTCGATAAAACATTGAATAATTTGACGGTTGCTATCAAATACGCAAATACATACTTTAACAAAGAAGACATGATAAAAGCTGCTGAGCTTTATGAAATGATTCTTCAAAGTTTTGTAGACAATCCAACAATGCAATGTGAAGATATTTTATTATTAACAGCGGAAGATACTTCATTAATTGACGCCTTTAATCAAACAAAAGAAGCATATGAATCTAACTCAAAAATTCATGAACTATTTGAAAGAAAAGCAGCAATATTACCGGAAGCAATTGCTTTAAAGCACAATATAAACGAGTTAGATTATAAAAGTTTAAACGAGCAAGCCAATCAAGTAGCACATTACCTAAGAGAAAAAGGACTGAATACAGGCGATCATGTTGGAATCATTGCTTCTAGAAATTTCAGTATGATTATTGGTTTACTAGGGATTCTCAAAGCTGGCGGCGTTTATATTCCTATTGATCCGATTTATCCTGCGGAAAGAAAATCCTATCTCATCGAAAACTCACATGTAAGTTGGTTATTGATAGATGATATTCAAAACGATTTTGATGCAGAAAACATAACAAAAATATTCTTAAATGAAGACACAATTTCAGATTGCGCTACAAATAATCTAGGAATTGAGATAGACAGCAATCAACTTGCCTATACAATCTATACATCAGGTTCTACAGGAAGACCAAAAGGAGTAATGATTCCACATCATGCAGCAGTCAATTTAGTAGAATGGGTAAATGAAACCTACAACATTAATGAAGATGACAACCTTCTTTTTGTGACCTCAATGTGTTTTGACTTATCTGTATATGACATTTTTGGAATGTTGGCAGCTGGTGGATCAATCGTAATCGTATCACAAGAAGAAATTACCAATTTTTCGGTATTAAAAGAGATCATCAAAAAAGAAAAAATTACGTTTTGGGATTCTGTACCAACAACGATGAACTATCTCGTAGCCGAACTCGAATATGAAAACACAGACTTTCTACAAGAAGAATTAAAACTTGTATTCATGAGTGGTGATTGGATTCCAACACAACTTCCAGATAAGATTCGTAAGTTTTTCCCAAACGCCAATGTAATCAGTTTAGGTGGCGCAACCGAAGGAACAGTTTGGTCTAATTATTATCCTATTAAAGAAGTTGATCCTACATGGAGTTCAATACCATATGGTAAACCGATAAAAAACAATTTCTTCTACATATTAGATGATCACTTAAATAAAGTTCCTGTAGGAACTTCTGGCGAACTCTTTATTGGCGGCGTTGGTGTGGCAAGAGGTTATGCAAATGATTCTGTAAAAACGAATGCTTCTTTTGTGCCCGATCCATTTGATAAAGAATTAGGCGGAATGATGTACAAAACTGGTGATATTGGACGCATGATGCCAGATGGAAATATGGAGTTCCTAGGAAGAAAAGATTACCAAGTAAAAATTAGAGGATTTAGAGTAGAATTGGGCGAAATTGAAAGTGTGGTTAGAAAAAATGAACATGTAAAAGAAGCCATTGTAAGCTTACTCAAAAATGACGCAGATGTTCAGCAATTGGTAGTATATGTTGTACAAGAAACACCAATAACGTTTGAAGAAATACGTTTATATATAAGAGATTATCTGCCTGAATATATGATTCCTGAATACTGTGTATTCTTAGAAGCATTGCCATTAAACAGCAATGGAAAAATAGATAGAAAACAACTACCCAAACCCGACATATCTGAAGCTTCATCCAATCAGGAAGGGTATGTGCATCCACAAACTGAGTTAGAAATCAAATTATCAGATATTTTAAAATCAATTCTTAACTCGGAAGTAAGCACAGATGCGAACTTTTTTGAACTAGGAATAGACTCACTAACTGTTGGAGCACTTGTAAATAGAATAGTAAATAAGATAGAAGTAAATATTGGAATCAGAGATGTTTTTAATAACCCTACTATCGCAGAATTGGCCTCAGAAATTGAAAAAATAAATTGGGCTAGTCAAGAAGACACAAAAGAATCTAATAATACTGAAAAAATATCAATATGAGTTTTGACCTATATAAAAAGCTTAGAAACCTAAACGTAAAAATCGAAGCAGTTCAGGGAAAATTAGATATTGAGGCTCCTCAAGGAGTACTTACAAATGAATTAGTGAGTGAAATTAAAGAACACAAGGAAGAATTATTAGACTTCCTCACTAAATATAAGCGAGAAAATATTACCACTGAGAAGATTCCTAAAGCAACCATAAAAGAATCATATCCATTATCATCTGCGCAAAAAAGATTGTGGATCATGTGTCAGTTTAAAAATGGTTCTATTGCATACAATATGCCTACAAGCATAGAGTTGGCAAGCGATATAAATATTGAAAACTTTATTCAGGCTATAGAAACTGTAGTAGATCGCCATGAAATTTTGAGAACAGTATTCAAAAGAGATGCTTCTGAAGAAGTTCGTCAGTGGATTTTATCAAGGGAAGAGCTAGGGTTTAAAGTCGAATTCAAGGACTATGAAAACGAAGAAAACAAACAAAATTTAGTCGCACAATACATTCAAGAAGACGCTTACAAAGAATTTGATTTGGAAAATGAACCCTTGTTGAGAGTAAGCTTTTTAAAATTAGAAGAAGATCGTTATGTATTCTATTACAATATGCATCATATTATAAGTGATGGTTGGTCGTTAGATATACTTTCTAAAGAAGTAATGTATTGTTACGAATCTTTGACAACGGGAATTGCGCCTTCTTTCGAACCTTTAAATATTCAATACAAAGATTATTCAGAATGGCAATTAAAACAATTAGAATCTAGCGCTTTTCAAAAAGGACAAGAATATTGGTTAAACACATTATCGAGCGATTTGCCAACGATTAATTTGCCTTCTAGAAAAATCAGACCAGCTATAAAGACCTTTAATGGACAAAGACTTGGAACCTTTCTTCCTAAAGAAAGTACTCAAAAGTTAAAACAATTCTGTGAAACACTAGATGGAAGTCTATTTATGGGATTACTTTCAAGTTGGAATGTCTTATTGTATAGATATACAATGGAAAAGGATTTGATAATTGGTGTTCCTGTAGCTGGAAGAGAACATTTAGATCTAGAAAATCAAATAGGTTTCTATGTGAATACATTAACACTAAGAAATCAGCTCAATCCTAAAGATTCATTTATAGACTTTTTCAAAAAAGTAAAAGACAATACACTTGCGGCATATGAACACCAAGCATATCCTTTTGATATGTTGATAGAAAAATTACAGCTAACTAGAGATACAAGTAGAAGTGCTGTATTTGATGTTATGTTAACATTACAAAATGCTGGTGATAAAAGAGATTTGATACCATCTAAAAATTTTGATGAGAATGAAATCACAGATCTAGGAAAGTGTAATGTGAAATTTGATATCAATATCGCTGCGGAAGAAATAGGAGAGCAAGTATACTTAAGGTTTGACTACAATGAAGATGTATATGAGCAGGAAATGATGATGAGTTTACTATCACATTATAAAAACTTAGTACAGCAAATAGTAGAGAACACAGCAACTATAATTGAAGACATTACGTTCTTATCTGCAGAAGAAACCAAACAACAACTAGCGCTAGTAGAAAGCGTTACTATGCAAAACAAAACAGAAAAAACGGTTATAGATATATTCAGAGAGAAAGCAAATGCTTTTCCAACAGCTGTAGCAGTTGTTTTTGAAGAAACAACAATCACGTATAAAGAACTAGAAGAACGCTCTAATCAGTTTGCAAACTTTTTAAAACAACAACACAACGTATTAGCAGAAGATTTAGTTGCCATCAATCTTGAACGAAGCGAATGGATCATCATAGTCATGTTGGGAATTTTAAAATGTGATGCAGCTTATGTTCCTATTGATAATGAATATCCTGAAACTAGAATTAAATACATAAAAGAAGACAGCAAATGCAAAGTATGTATTGAAGCGAAAGACATTCAAGAGTTTATAGCTACGCAAACTACATTCTCTAGCGAAAGTATCACTACAACAAGTACGCCTGAAAGTACTATGTACGTTATATACACCTCAGGTTCTACAGGAAACCCAAAAGGTGTAGTGATAGCGCATGCATCACTACTCAATTATGTTGATTGGTTTGCAAAAGAATATAAAATCTCAGCATTAGATAGTAGTATGTTGGTGTCGAGTCCATCTTTTGATGGTGTTTTAACCTGCATATACGGATGTTTGCTAACTGGAGCAACATTGCACATTGTAAGAAGCCAAACAGTGCAAGATCCTTTTAAAATGATCAACTATATTTCTGATAAAGGAATCACATTTATAAAAGGAACTCCTGTATATCTCCATTTGTTGTTTGAGAATACAGCATCTTCTAAGTTATTAGATAGTGAAACTTTACGATTAATTATTACTGGTGGCGATAAAGCAGATACATCATATATTAAGAAAGTAGTATACAATTCAGATATTCAGATCATCAATCACTATGGACCTACAGAAACTACTATTGGTGTAAGTGTTTACAATATTACAAAGGAAAATTTCTCAGAATTTGAACAACATATTTCTATAGGAAGTCCAATAAATCAAACAAGCTTTTTTGTACTCGATGCTAATTTAGCATTGATGCCAAAAGGTGCTATTGGAGAACTATATATTGGCGGAAAAAGTTTAGCTAAAGGATATTTAAACAAATCGGAGTTAACAGCGGCTACTTTTATTAAGAATCCTTTTGATGCAGGTGGGAATACTTTGCTTTATAAAACAGGTGATTTGGTTCGATGGCTTCCTGATAACAATATAGAATTTATTGGAAGAAAGGACAATCAAGTAAAAATAAGAGGATACAGAGTTGAGTTAGGAGAAATAGAGAAAGCTATAAATGAATGTGAAGGCGTTGATTCGGTTGTGGTAATTTGTCATAAAAATCAGCAAAATGAAAACACATTAAAAGCGTTTGTAATCTCTCAAGAAGGTATTGAAACAACGACTATAAAGAAGTTTTTAGAACAACGTGTTCCTTCATATCTAATTCCTGAAAACTTTATTAAACTAAGTTCGTTTCCACTAACAGATAACAAGAAAATTGATAGAAAGCATTTAGCTACGATACAAGTTGAAGATTCAGGTAATAAAACTATTGAATATATCAAGCCAACCAATGATACACAACGAAGGCTTATAGTTCTTTGGGGAAATATACTTAACACACAACAGATTGGAATAAAAGACGATTTTTTCTTATTAGGTGGACATAGTTTGAGTGCAACACGCTTAATTACACAAATACATAAAGAATTTGATGTCATTCTAGGAATAGAAGAAATTTTCTTAACACCAGTTTTAGAAGAGATGGCAACAACCATAAAAGGGAAAGCAAAAGTTGCATTTAAAGAAATTGAAGTTGCGGATACAAAACCCCACTATCCATTATCATCAAGTCACAAACGCCTGTACTTCTTACAACAATTTGATACAGAAAGTATTGCTTATAATATGCCAGTTGTAAGAGTTTTGAGTGGAGATGTACATGCTGAAAAAATAGAAGATACCATCATACGATTAATCAATAGACATGAAATCTTACGAACTTCTTTTGTAGAAATTGAAGGAGAAGTAATGCAGCTAGTGCATACAGATTTTGATTTTAAGTTAGATACACATGCTATTGATAATTCTGAAGAATTAGAAGCCTATATTCAAGAATATACACGTCCTTTCGATTTATCAAAAGCACCGTTAATTAGGTCTTCAATAGTCCAAATTGGAGCAGACGAATATGCTTGGATTGTAGATTTGCACCATATAATCTCTGATGGAAGCTCTCAACAAATTCTTATTAATGACTTTTTAAAATTATACAATGAAGAAGAATTACCAGAATTACGATTACAGTATAAAGATTTTTCAGAATGGCAAAACAACTTGTTTGAAACTGGCGGAATACAAAACCAAATAGAATATTGGCAATCGGAATTTGCAGTACCAACAGAGAAATTAAATTTACCTACAGATTTTCCAAGACCACAGGTTTTTACATTTCAAGGGACCAACCACATATTTACAATAAACAAAGAAGATAGCGAGCAACTCAAAGCATTAGGTTTGCAAAACGGAGCCAGTCTGCAAATGACATTAATGACTATTTTATTTACACTACTTCATAAGTATACACAACAAGAAGATGTTGTGATTGGTTGTGGAATAAATGGTCGCCGTCACTCCGATTTAGATACAATTGTTGGAATGTTTGTAAATACAATATGTATTCGTTGTTTTCCAGAAACCGATCAAGATTTCCAATCGTTTTACAAGCAAGTAATTTCTAAGTGTATTCTCGCTTATGAAAATCAGGATTTACAATTTGAAGATTTAGTGCAATTACTTAATGTACAGCGTGAACCTTCTGGAAACCCAATTTTTGATGTATCTATGGTGCTTCAAAATTATGATAGACGATATGCGGAAATAGAAGAATTGCAGTCTATCAATATGGGAACAATGAATAGACTGGGAAAAGAGCATACCTCAAGTAAGTTCGATTTAACTTGGTTTATCTATGATTCAGCAGAAACAATCACAATTGAAATAGAATACTATACCGCAATCTTTAAAGAAGAAACAATTGTTCGTATGGCAGAACATTTCCAAAACATCATACAAATTATACTGAAGAAGCCAACTATCAAAATAAATGATATCAATTTATTATCATCTCATGAGATAGAAAAAATAGCTACCAATTTTGTAAATGGAAAAGTAAATACAGATGTCAAAAAATCTGAAAATATTTTACAACTATTCGAGCATCATGCTGCTCAAACAGAAACGGCAATTGCAGTAGAAGATGATCATGGTTCGTTAACCTATGAAGAATTGCAAAACCAATCCAATCAATTGGCGCAATTCTTAGTGAAAGAATTACACCTTACCAAAGAAACAGGTTTAGGGCTCTTGCGTTCTCGTACAAAAGACATTACTGTAGATATACTAGGAATCATGAAAGCTGGAGGAACTTATGTTCCATTAGATATAAATTCGCCAGAAGACAGACTCGTATATATCTTAGAAAATTCGGATGTTGAAGTATTAATTACAGAGAAAAACTTAATTGAGTTTGCAAATAAATTACAATGGAGAGTAAAATCAATTAAATATATACTCTGTACTGATACAGAAGAAATATACAATGAATCTGGTCGTATCGAGAATGAATATATGGATAGAGATTTGTGGGAACATGTTGGAGAAACCGCTGTTGATGAAATTACTGCCGGAGGATGGATGAGTAGTTACACGGGCGAATACATTTCAGAAAAAGAAATGGCGGAATACAGTAGCAATGCATATTTAAAACTAGCGCCTATTTTACATGAAAATATGAAAGTCTTGGAAATAGGATGCTCTTCAGGACTAACAATGTTTCCAGTAGCTCCAAAAGTAAAACAATACATAGGAACAGATATTTCTCAAAACATATTAGAACTAACGCAGAAAAAGGTAACTAAAGATGGACACACCAATATCAGTCTTGAACGTATAGCTGCCAACGAAATTGATCAACTTTCTTATGATGATTTTGATCTAATTATTATCAATAGTGTAGTGCAAAGTTTTAATGGTCATAATTATTTGAGAGATGTACTTCGAAAGGCAACCAAGAAAATGAAACCTAATGGATATATTTTCTTAGGTGATTTAATGGATGAAGACAGACGAGAAGATTTAATTCATGACTTGGAGAATTTTAAAATAAACAATACCAATTCAGACTACAATACAAAATTAGATTGGTCAAATGAATTGTTTATTTCTAAAGCTTTTCTAGAAGATTTAACACATGAAAATCTTGGTATCGCACATGCTGAGTTTAGCGAGAAAATTTGCACGATAAAAAATGAATTAACGAAGTTTAGATATGATGCATTGCTGACAGTAAACAAGGCTTTCGATACTTCTCACTTGGAAAAAAGTAAATATCAAATAGATAGAAGTGCTATTAATAAATATGATTTTAGCAAACCGTCAGTTCACATATCTGGATCAGATTTAGCATATATTATCTATACTTCAGGATCTACAGGAAAGCCAAAAGGAGTAATGATAGAACATAAATCGATTGTAGATTTATCGATTTGGCAAAAAGCATATTTCAATCTATCAAGTTACAAAACAATATCCCAAATGGGATCACTGAGTTTTGATGCTTCCATAGGAGAAATGGTCATGGCATTGACAAATGGATGTAAGTTGCAAATGATTTCTAATGAAGATTTCTTGAATTTAATAGCGATCATCAATGAAAAAGAAATAGATGTTATTGTAACAGTACCATCATTACTTAAACAACTAGATCCACAATATTTAGAATACAAATCAAGAATCGTTTCAGTAGGAGAGAAGTGTCCACAAGATTTATATAAAAAATGGAATCTATACTGTACATTAATTAATGGATATGGACCTACAGAATATACTGTATATTCTCATGTGTGGGATGATAAAACTTCTGGAGATATTATTCCTATTGGAAAACCAAGACATAATTTGAAGAGTTACATCTTGGATGAGTCATTGAACTTAGCTCCTGTTGGAATAGCTGGAGAAATTTGTTTAAGTGGTTATGGAATAAGTAGAGGATATTTGAACAACGTAAAGAAGACTTTTGAATCTTTTGTTCCTAATGTAACATACTTAAAAATGTTCTTTAAAGACTGTGATGAAATTCCAAACAATGTAATTGGGCAAGATGAATTTGTATCTCTGAATGCGATTAATTACGATATCATCAATCAATTGTCAAATAAAACCATTGAAGAAATTAAAGAAGATATAAAAACTCGTTTCAGTACAGAAATTTGTGAAGATGTAAATACCATGTTGAAACAGAGTGCACATGATGAGCAATTTATCTATGCATTCCAACGATATTTCTACGAAGGTATGTATCAAAACTATAGCTCAGACAGCTTATCATGGGAAGCTTTAAATGCTTTACTAAAAATACCGATATCAGAAAATAGTAAAGGAGTTGATTTTGGATGTGGAAACGGAGAATTAGTGCAAAGAATATTTGAAAATGGAGTGAAAAATATTGTTGGCTTAGATATTAATCCATTTTTTGTGAATAACCTAAAGAAAAAAGGAATTGAAAGTCATATATGTAAAGTAGATACAACTAACGAGTATTTCTTTGAAATGAGTAAACTCAATCCAAACTCAATTGATTTTGCCATTAGTATCCTAACGCTAGATAGAGTTCAATTTCCTAAAAATTTGATGAAAAATATGGCAATGAGCCTAAAAGATGACGGAAGATTTGTCCTCGGAACTCTTTTACCAATCGTTGAATTTGAAGATGGTATCAATACAAGTAATTTTAGTTACACCAAGTACGAAAACAAATTAACACCTGGAATTACAGCTTCAGAAGATAAATACTATATCATTGAAAAGTTGCTGCAATACAATTTAACAGAAATTGAGCACTACACTGTAAAAACAAGAGTTCGCAGTAAAAATGGTTTGCAAGAATACAATCTCAACTTTTTCTGTGGTATAAAACAAAGTAAAGTTATCAATGAAGAAGCGCTCAAATATACCAAGCTCTATAAAACCGGAGACATGGGAAGATGGTTGTCTAATGGAGATATAGAATTTTTAGGACGGAAAGATGAACAGATCAAACTTAGAGGCTTTAGAATTGAATTAGGTGAAATAGAGACAATACTGCATCAACATCACGCAATTGACAATGCTGTTGTAATTAGCAGAATCAATGAAGAAAATGAAACAGAGCTAATTGCATACTTAGTATGTGAAAAAGATATAAAACGTAATGAAATTAAAGACTTTTTAAATCAAAAAGTGCCTGCATATATGATTCCAACTCATATTGTATTCATGGAATCATTACCGCTAAATAATAGTGGAAAGACAGACAGACAATCATTGCCAAATCCTATGATGGTTAATGAAAAAACAGAATATGTTGAAGCTACAGATGAGATACAAATTCAATTGGTAGAAATCTGGAAACTGCTACTATCTAAAGAAAAAATAGGGATAAAAGATAACTTCTTTGATTTGGGCGGACACAGTTTAAAAGCAACGCGTTTGGCAAGTTTTATCAATAGCGAATTAGGCATCAAAATTAAAATCAAAGATATATTTACCAATCCTACAATTGAAGAACTAGGTAAGGTCATCAAAGCGAATCTTTGGATTAAAGATTCTGAAAAAGCAAGCAAAGCAGAAGGTAGAATCATTGATATCATCTAATTCAAACAGTACTATAAATTAATACTACAATAGGTACATTCAAAACAAAATATAAAACAGCGAAAAGTATACAATACTATAGTCTGAACTAAATATAATGGTAGATTTAATAAACAAACTAGCAACCCAAAATATTCACGTATTCTTAGAATCCGGAGTCTTAAAAGTATCTGCTGTATCTGATATAGATCCTTTATTGATAAAAGAAATTCGGAATAGCAAAGAACAACTCATTCAATACTTGTCACAATTTGATGCAGGTCAAGAAGATAATATTCCGTTAACAATGGAAAATACGTCATATCCTCTATCTTCATCTCAATATAGAATCTGGTTATTAAGTCAACTAGAAGAAGGTAGTATCGCTTACAATATGTATAGTCTAAATACAATAAATGGCGAAATAGACAAACTAGCTATTGAAACTGCCTTTAAAAAGATAGTGAAACGACATGAAATTTTAAGAACTGTTTTCAAGGAAAATAATGAAGGAGAGTTAAGGCAGTATATCAAAAATATGAACGAGATAGATACGAATATCCGTTATCTAGATTGTAGTAACAAATCAATAGCTGACATACAAAAAAATGCACAAAAAGAATTCATTGCATCTTTTGATCTTGAATTAGGTCTCTTAGTAAGGCTCTCGCTTTACAAAGTTGAATCTGACAAATATTGGTTATTGCTCGGAATGCACCATATTATTAGTGATGGTTGGTCAATGGGAGTTTTTATCAAAGAATTCTTAGAAATCTATGAAGCTATCACAAAAAATAGAAAGGAAAACCTACCTGAGTTAACTATTCAATACAAAGATTATGCAGTTTGGCAGCAAAATCTACTAAATGATACAAACCAAAAGCAGCAAAAAACATTTTGGACCGATCAACTAAACAGTACATTACCTGTATTAAACCTGCCTACTGACTATCCAAGGCCACCGATAAAAACATACAATGGAGCCAAGAAAAGAAAAGTATTCAATTCAGAAACCTTCAAACGTTTCAATGCTTTTTGTTATAAAGAAGAAGGAACACTTTTTATTGGCTTACTAACAATACTAAATATATTTCTCTATAAATGCACGAATCAAACAGATTTTATAATAGGAACACCAGTAGCAGGAAGAAACTCTGTTGATTTAGAACATCAATTAGGGTGCTATATCAACACACTAGCATTACGAAATAGCTTTACTTCTAAGACTAGTTTTTTAAAACTCTTTCACGATATTAAAAAAAATACGATTAGTGTCTTTGAAAATGATCAGTATCCTTTTGATGAATTGGTAAAATCTCTCGACTTAAAACAAGATGCTAGTAGAACGCCAATTTTTGATGTGATGTTGTTACTGCAAAACGATGAAACAGCAGAAATTTCAGAAGACACAAATAAAGATATTACAATTGGTAGTTTTGACGTAGCACCAAAAGTATATAGCAAGTTTGATATTACATTTGGTTTTGAAGAATATGGCGACGATTTAGTGGCGACAATTGAATACAATACCGATTTATTTAAAGAAACAACCATATTACGATTCTTTGATCACATTGAAACATTGATGGAGGCTTGCACGAGCAATTCCAAAATGGGTATAAATGCTTTAAATTTTTTAAATGCTACTGAAAAGGAAGCAGTTGTAAACACATTCAATCCTAAACTTAATTGGGATAAAAAATGGACTTCCATCAACCAACTATTTGAAGCACAAGTACAAAAAAAATCGCATCAAATTGCTGTGGTAGTAAAGGAAACCGAAATCTCATATAAGACACTCAATGAGCGCGCATGCCAATTTGCCAATTTTCTTAGTAAAAAGTATAAGATAGTACATGGAGATATTATAGGTGTACATGCAGAAAGAGATGAATGGTTGATGACAATTATCTTAGGAATACAAAAACTAGGAGCAGTTTATGTGCCTATTGAAATTGATTATCCGCAGGAAAGAATAGACTATATAGCAAGTAATTGTAAGAGTAAAATAATAATAAATACTACTACTGTCCAAGAGTTTGTATCATCTATTGATACATATGAAAAAAGTAAACTCTCTACCGCCACAACGCAAGATGACATAACATATATCATTTATACTTCAGGTTCAACAGGGCAACCAAAAGGAGTGAAGATTAGCCATAAAAATGTATCTTCATTCATTAGTTGGGCAAGAAGTGAGTTTAGTTTAGATGATATAGATACTGTATTAGCAACAACTTCGGTATCTTTTGATATCTCGATATTTGAATTCTTCTACACATTATGCTCAGGAAAAAAACTAGTACTCTTTAAAAACGTTTTTGAAATTGAGGCCACAGATTTAAAAGAAGGAAAAATACTCTTAAACACAGTGCCAAGTGCTATGGATATCCTAAGAGCAAAACAAATTGATTTTAGGGCGTTTACAGCTATAAACTTAGCAGGAGAACAGCTCAAAGAAAGTCACTTAAAAGGTGTTGACCTTCAAAAAGTAAAAGTGAGAAACCTATACGGACCTACTGAAAATACTATATATACAACCACGGCTATAATTACAGATAAAAAAGCTATCAATATTGGAGCACCAGTAGATAACACTAATATCTACATACTTTCGGATACAATGAATTTTCAACCTGTTGGCGTTCCAGGAGAACTTTGCATTACAGGCTTAGGATTATCGCCAGGATATATCAATAATGAAGAAATAACGAATGAGAAATTTATTGATAATCCATATGTGAAAGGTCAGAAATTATATAAAACTGGAGATATAGGAAGATGGCTTCCAAATGGAACCATTCAATTATATGGAAGAAAAGATTTTCAAGTTAAAATACGAGGATATCGTATAGAACTTGGAGAAATTGAATCTAAATTAAATCAATATAATACTATCAAAACATCGGTTGTAATTGCAAAAAGAATCAAAGAACAAATGGAGTTAATTGCTTATATAGTTCCTGAAAAAGAGTTAGAAATAAGTGAATTAAGAAACTATTTAGGAAAGTCTCTTCCGCAATATATGCTGCCAAATTACTTTGTGAAATTAAAAGAATTGCCACTATTAACCAATGGAAAACTAGACAGAAGTAAATTGCCCAATCCAGAAGGTACAACACTGGAAAGCGAAGATATATATGAAGCACCAACAACCGAAATTGAAGAATTACTAGTACAGATTTATGAATATATTTTTCCAAATAGGCGTATTGGAATCCAAGACAGCTTTTTTAGATTAGGAGGCGACTCAATAAAATCGATACAAATTGTATCGAGACTAAAACAAAACGGCTATAAGGTAGATTTAAAAGATATATTACAATTTCCTGTCATCAAAGAGTTATCTCATAAAGTATTTCCGCTTACAAAGAAAATTGATCAAGAAATAATAGTTGGAAAATTGTCGCTTAGTCCAATTCAAAAATGGTTTTTAAATACAGAACGAACGAGTAAACATCATTTCAACCAATCAGTAATTCTAAAAAGTAACCATGTCGTTTCAAGAGAAGCTGTAGAAGCTGTAATTGCCAAATTAGTGCTGCATCACGATGCACTTCGTATGGTGTTTTACAAAGAAAAAGGCATATGGATTCAGGAAAATGAAGGAAACACTAAAGGGTATATTTTTGAAGAAAAAGAAGTAAGCAATGATGAAGACTACAAAGCATATTGTGATGCTTTTCAAGCAAATTTTGTACTGGAAGAAGGACCGCTTTTCAAAGTGGCATTACTAAAAAATAAAAATGAGGAATACTTGCTATTTACAGCACATCACTTAATAATTGATGGTGTTTCTTGGCGAATACTACTTGAAGATTTTACAAATTTACACAGTCAATATTTACAAGGGGAAAGTTTTGCAATGCCATTAAAAACACATTCGTTCGGGTATTGGGTAGATCAATTAACTATATTTTCTAAAACTAATCATATTCAAAAACAACTTCCTTACTGGACTCAACTAGTAAATAATGCAAAACATGCAGACAAATTACCAATTGATATAAATACTACAGATAATTTTTATGGAGATTCTTCTATAGCATCTTTCGCACTTTCAGAAGAACTCACAAATCTATTGCTCACCAAAGCTAATGAAGCCTATTCAACTTCTGTAAATGATGTACTACTTGCTTCTTTTAGCGCCGCGCTTTTGGAAGTGTTTGGAATGCAAAAAGTATTTGTGAATATGGAAGGTCATGGAAGAGAACAAATAGAAGACGATTTAGATATTACACGCACAGTAGGATGGTTTACTACGCTATTTCCAGTCTACATAAATGTTGAAAAGAAAGAAGCAGAAGATCACCTAGTAAGTGTAAAAGAAACGTTGCATAGAATACCTGATAAAGGAATTGGCTACGGAATATTGAAATACATATCCAATACCATTGAGACGATTTCCTCAGAAATAACATTCAATTATTTAGGCGATTTTGGAAGCAATGTTCCCAATGATAATAAAGAGTCCAATCATTTTGAATATACAAATGTGTATAAAGGAAATGTATTATCATCAACAATGGAAAGAGATGCACTTTTAGATATCTCAGGAATGGTTGTCGCAGGAATATTAAGCATTCAAATAGGATACAGTGCCAAACAATTTTATAGAGAAACCATACAAGGTTTATTAGCTGCGTATGAAAAAAATCTGACGGATTTAATCCAAACGCTTTCTAACAGAGAAAAAACAATTACACCCGTTGATCTGACCTATAAAAAATTAAACGTAGATCAATTCAAAAAGCTCGAAAAGCTATTCCAAAAAAAAGAGAATTAATAACATACTAACTACTATATATAGTTACAATAAAGATATAACTGATGCTCATCAGTTATCAAAAAAAATCGATTAAAACTTAAAAATATATAAAAATGATTGAAGATGTTTATGCTTTAAGTCCTTTGCAGTCAGGAATTTACTATCACTGGATTACTTCAAAAAATCCTTCGTTGTATTTTCAACAAATGTGCTATAAAGTGCAAGGAGATATAGAAATAGAAACGCTCAAGAAAAGTTTTCAAATGATTATTGATCGCTATCCAATACTGAGGACAGTTTTTACAAGAGAAGTGGAAGATGAATTATTGCAAGTGGTGAAAAAATCAGAGACATGCGATTTTAATTACTTGGATTTCAGTGATGAGCCAAGTACAGAACTTGATAATTTTAAAAAGGAAGATAGAAAAAAGGGATTCGATTTAGAAACTGGACCCTTAATGCGCTTAACTTTAGTTAAAACAGAAGCAAAATCATTTGAATTCATTTGGAGTTACCATCATATTTTAATGGATGGTTGGTGTAATAACATTATCACCAAAGAGTTTTTTGAAGCCTATTTTAAAATGATAGAAGGTGCACCGATTCAATTAGAAAAAATACATCCATATTCAAATTATATACAATGGTTAGATACCGTAGATAAGCAAGCTTCACAAAGCTATTGGGAAAACTACTTATCTGATTTCAACTCGCAAACTAATTTTGAAAAAAAGATAAAAAAGGAAAACCTAACTTTTGAACCACAAGTATCTCAATTTACACTAAAACAATCAAAAGAAATAGCTGCTCTATGCAAAGAGTTAGAAATCACAGAAAGCGTATTCTTACAAGCAATTTGGGGAACATTACTTGCCAAACATACCAATTCTAGAGATGCCTTATTTGGAATGGTTGTTTCGGGAAGACCGCCTAGTTTAGACGGAATAGAGACCATGATTGGATTATTTATAAACACAATCCCTGTAAGAGTAAAATTTGATGCAAAAACTTCTTTCAAAGACTTATTACAAAACATGCAGGCAAACTCATTAGAAAGCTTAGATCATCACTATTTAAAGCTAAGTGAGATTCAATCAAAAAGCGGATTAAAAAGAGGATTATTCGATCATGTTTTAGTATTTGAAGACTACCCTATAGTAGAATTACCACAAGGTGAAAAGTTAAGTAATAATAGTATAACAAAAACTGAGCGTCCAGAGTTTTCAGTAGCGCATTCTAAAAGTTTTGAGCAAACCAACTATGACTTAGCATTAGATATCTTTACGCAGGAAGTGACTGAAATTAGATTCAATTACAATCCAAAAGTATATGGTGCAGAATTCATAAAACAACTACAAGCGCAAATTACTAGAATTATTCAGCAAATCATTGCTAATAAATCCATCTTAATAAAAAATATTATTTGGATTTCGGAAGAAGAAGAAGCAATAATAAATAAACTCAATGATACAAGTGTTGATTTCGATCATCATAAAACCGTATTGGGGCGTTTTGAAGAACAAGCTGTACTAAACTCGAACAATATTGCTGTAGAATACGGAGCAATTAAATTAACCTATCAAGAACTCAATGAAAAAGCCAATGTATTAGCACACTACCTAAAAGAACATCATAAAATAGGAGAGGAAGATTTGGTAGGAATTATGTTTGATAGATCTGAAATGATGGTAGTTTGCATGTTTGCATTGTTCAAATTGGCAGCAGTTTATGTACCAATAGATCCTGATTTTCCACAATCAAGAATTGAATACATTAGTGAATCGTGTAAACTAATCATAGAAGAATCTTTCTTTGAAAAGTTAAATACACCTGAAGCTCAGAAAAACATACACAATACGGAAATTACAGTCTCACCGAATAATTTGGCATACATCATTTTTACATCCGGAACTACTGGAAAGCCAAAAGGAGCTATGATTGAACATGTAGGAATGACCAATCATAT
The DNA here is from genome assembly GCF_009901525.1 of Kordia antarctica. Taxonomy (NCBI): domain Bacteria; kingdom Pseudomonadati; phylum Bacteroidota; class Flavobacteriia; order Flavobacteriales; family Flavobacteriaceae; genus Kordia; species Kordia antarctica. The sequence continues at coordinate 935,478 of NZ_CP019288.1, read as the reverse complement.
TTTGGCTAAAGTAAATGACTTTCAGGTAACTGATAAAAGTATCATTGCTCAGAACTCATCACAATGTTTTGATATTTCTGTATGGCAGGCACTTACGCCACTAGTGATTGGTGGAAGAACAATTATATATGATAAAAACACCATCTTAGATCCAGTTCATTTTTTCAATCTTGTTGATGAAGACAAAGTATCTATTTTGGAATTGGTTCCTTCATACTTATCGATATTTTTTGAGCTTACCGAAGAACCAGAAAGTATACGACCTAAATTTTCCGATATGGAATATATGATTCTCAATGGAGAAACATTACCTATTAACTTAATGAAAATATGGTTTGACAATTATACACATATACCTGTAGCAAATGCTTACGGACCAACAGAAGCTTCCGATGATGTAACACATTATATAACAGACGTAATGCCAGATTGTGTTAGCATTCCATTAGGAACACCAATTCAAAATTTTGCTGTTTATATATTAGATAACGATTTTAACTTTTGTCCAATTGGCGTAAGAGGAGAAATCATAGTTTCAGGAATAGGTGTTGGAAGAGGATATTTAAATGAGCCAGGACTTACGAACAAAGCATACTTAGACGATCCGCATGTAGAAGGGCGAAGAATGTATAGAACAGGTGACGTTGGAAAGTTGACATCAGAAGGATATTTAGAATTCTACGGTAGAAAAGACTATCAAGTAAAAATAAAAGGACATAGAATTGAAATGGAAGAAATTGAGGTAAACCTGAATAAAATTCCAGAAATAAAGCAAGCCATTGTAGTTGATAAAAAAGACAGTAGAGGAGAATTGGTATTAGCTGCTTACTATACAATAGATAAGAATATAGATAAAGAAACTATCCGAAAAAATCTGCGCGAAAAAATGCCAAATTATATGATTCCTTCATATTTAATAGATATAAAAGAATTTCCATTAACTCCAAATGGTAAAACCGACAGAAAACTTATCAAATCAATAGACTTACCAGAAGAAAAGCAAGTTGTAAATCAAGTTGTAAATAATGAGAAAGAAGCTGAGGTAATGAAATTATGGCAAACAACGCTGAATCTAGGAGAGATAAGCATACATGATGATTTCTTTGACTTAGGAGGAGATTCTTTTAAAGCAATACGCTTAGTCGCGAAAAGCAAAAACTTATTTACGGTTAATGATCTTTACAATAATCCAACAATTAAGCAATTAGCTGAATTTCTCATAAAAGAAAATAAAACAACCAAAGAAGCAAATGTAAATGTATTAGAACGATTAACAAAAGCAAATAAACATACGGTAGTTTCAATAGTATCTGTTCCAAACTCAGCTGGCGAACCTTTTAGTTTTAGAGACATCGCCATAGAAATGCAACAGAACAATCCGTATGTAGATTATTATGGAGTTGAATTACCTAGAAGAAGAATGAAAGACGGACAAAGTTTTGACGAAGTTCGAAAAGAATTAATAAAAGAAATAGTTGCCGAAATAAAAACGACTATTTCTGGACCTGTGCTAATATACGGACAATGTAATGGAAGTGCACTTGCATTAGGAATTGCTGATGAACTTAGAAACCAAAATGCAGAGGTTATGGGGCTTTGTATTGGAGCAATGCTATTGCCTGCAAATCCAGCTAGTGAACCCGATAGAAGAAGTGAAACTACAATTCTAGACTTCTTAGAAAAATTAGGAGGGAATTATCCAAAAGTATCTCCTGACAAAGAATTTTTTATCAGTAATTATAAATATGATACATCTGTAGGTTCAATAGGGTTTTATCATTACAAAAGAGCAATAGAAAAAAGAGACTTTCCAAAGTTTAATTTTCCAATTCATTTCATCACAGGTGATAAAGATCCGGTGACAAAAGGATATAAGAAAAAATATAAAGAATGGGAAGCTTTTGCAAGCGATGTAAGTTTATATGAAATTCCAGATGTTGGACACTATTTGCCTAGAGATGCAGCGAAAGAAATGGCTGATATTTTCAATGAAGTAACTAAAATAAAAATAAACACTTTAATTGAATAATTACAATTAATAAATAGAATATACACATGCTTACACCCAACAAATTACCATTCATCTTTTTACATGTTCCAAGAACTGGAGGCGTGTCTATGAGTAAAATTCTATATCCTTTTTTTAAACCAGAGGAACGCTATGTTGTTTACGTTGAAGAAGAAGGTGGAAATTCCAGAAATGCTGTACAACGTTTTATAGAGCTTCCACAAGCGGAAAAAGAAAAGATAAAATTTATTGGCGGTCATGCATACTTTGGACTTCATGAATACTATTCAAACTATAGTTATTTTACTTTATTAAGAAACCCAGTAGATCGTATTATTTCTATTTATGGATATGCATTAGGTTGGGAAGGACATTATCTGCATGATCAAATCATAGCAAATAGGTGGTCTTTACATGAGTTTGTAGAAAGTAAAATAAGTACAGAACTAGACAATGCAATGGTTAGAATGTTGTCCGGTTCATATGATATACCTTTTGGAAAATGCACAGAAGAACTGTTAGAAAAAGCAAAAACGAACCTAACAAAGTTTTTCCCAACATTTGGTATCACAGAAAGATTTACTGATACGGTGACAATGCTAAATATAACACACGGAATGCGAATACATCTTCATGATAAGAAGAAGCATAATGTAGCTAAAGTAGTTTTGGCTCCTGAACAAACCACAGATGAGGTAAAAAACTTTATAAAGAAAACAAATGCGCTAGATTACAAACTATATGAATATGCTTGTCAAGTTTTCGAAGAGCGAATAAGTAAAAACAAAGAGGCGTTTGATACAGAAATTAATAGACTCAAAACAGTAGCTACTTCTGTAGAAAAAAATCAGAACTCAACAATACTAAAATACTTTGTACCTCTTCAAAAATGGTATCATCGAATTTTTAAGTCTTAATTAATTTGAAATTAAGAACACTTTACAATACAACAAGTAATAACGAAGATTAGTAAAATTCCCCACAACACTAATCTGTATTTCATACCAGTTACTAAATGCTTAAATGATTTAGAGTAATCATCTATAGTAGATACTAAATACTAAATACAATTTTATATAAATACTAATATTGTTTGCTTAAATGGAAATAGAAAAAATAAAGGCATTATATCAGGAAAAACTTCAAGCGACTAACAAAAATTGGAAAGTCCCCGGAGTTGGATCCTCATTCTGCCATCATGGAGAAATATTGCAGGGAGAATTTTATTGTGATGAACTCAAACAAAGTGTTTATGGTTTATGCACTCTAAAATGTAATATATTTTCTTCTAAAGCTCAGTTTTATAAAACGGATGATAAAGAAATAAAGGTGTTTCCAGAATATAAAATAAAAGCAAAAAAGGGTGTGGAAAACTTATTAAAATACCTAAACATTAATATTGGAGGAAGATTAGTAATAGACAGCGATATTCGTCCAAAACTAGGGTTCGGATCTTCTACAACCGATGTTGTGAGTTCAATCATGGCAGTATTAGATGTTTTAGAACTCGAATTGAACGAAATGACAATAGCAAAGTTGGCTGTATATTCAGAAACCGCTAGTGATAGCATCATGTTCAAGGATGAAGTTTTATTTGCTCAAAGAAAGGGACTAATCATTGAAAAATTTCCTCAAAGTATTCCTCAAATACATGTTTTAGGTTTTTCAGATCCTTCAAATGATGGATACTGTACTGTAAGTATGGAACCTTTGAAATACAATTCTAAGGAAAAACTCCAATTCAATGAACTAAGAGATATACTCAGAAATTCAATCAAAACTCAAGATGTAAATTTATTGGGTAAAGTCACAACACAGTCAACGCTAATTAATCAAAATTACTATCAAAAAAAGAATTTAGATAAGATTCTTAAAATTATGGAAGACAATCAATCAGCTGGTATTCAGATCTCTCACTCTGGAAACCTAATGGGATTAATTTGGGATAATTCAATACCATTCATTGAGGATAAAATAGAAAATACTAAAGAACAACTTAGAGCACTAAATATTAAATCATTCTGGACTTTTACTAAATAATTATGATATACAAAGATAATATAGAATTAATTGAACTTCCTGAGATAATACAAATCACAGAGCAGGTGCATGTTTTAAAATTTCACGTCATGAAACTATTACCTGCAAGATATATTATTGAAGAATCCTTGAAATCAGGTGTCTTAACCAAGGATATGACTGTTATTGAGTCAAGTTCAGGAACATTTGCACTAGGATTAGCACTTGTTTGTGCAAAACACAAACTTCCGTTAATAATTGTTGGAGATCCGGCAATTGATGACAATCTCAAAAGAAAACTTGAAATCTTAGGAGCGCAAGTTGAAATAGTACTTCCTGAAGAAGGCAAAGGAATTCAAAACTTGCGTTTGGAAAAACTTAATGAAATTAGAAAGGCAAATAAAAATACTTTTTGGCCACAACAATACGATAACAACTTAAATACAGAATCTTACAAGCTTGTAGCAGATAAAGTTTTATCTCATTTAGATACGATAGATTGTTTGGTCGGACCTGTTGGATCTGGAGGATCTGTATGTGGAATTTCAAACTATATAAGAGAAAAAAGAAATCATTTACATGTGATTGGAGTAGATACACATGGTAGCATACTTTTTGGTCAAAAAGATGGTGTGCGGCATCTAAGAGGTTTGGGAAATAGTGTACTTCCAAAAAATGTAAATCATTCCGTATTCAATGAAGTACATTGGGTAAATGCTCCAGACGCATATCTAACATGTAAAGAAATGTATAGGAACGCTCTTTTATATATGGGCGGAACAAGCGGAGCTGCTTATTTAGTAGGGAAATGGTGGGCTGAGAAAAATCCTAAAAAGAAAGTTGTCATCATTCTTCCAGATGAAGGACATAGATACGTCAGTACTATTTTTAATGATGATTGGCTAAAAGAACAAAACTTATATAAAAAAACTGGGGAAATAAGTGAACCAGTACTTGTAGAAGGTCCTTTAGAATGTGAAGATCAAAAATGGTCATACATGCAATGGAATAAAAGAAATATCAAATCTGTAGAAGAAAAAAATATTGTTTGCCATGAAGAATAACTTTAAAGAAGCTATACTATTAATTGAAAGCAATACTTCTGGAACAGGAGTAATTTTTGCAAATTTAGCGCATCAAGAAAATTTAAAAGTGATCTTAATCACACAGGGAATTACAAACTATAATTTTGATTCACATGTAGAAAAACAAATTTCTGAAAGTTTTGAATTTGATGAACTTTTTAAAGTTATTTCAGAATTAGGGAAGAAGTATACACTTGTTGGAATTACTTCTACATCAGATTATTACATAGAATTGGCTGGAAAACTAGCTCAAAAATACAACTTGCCGCATCCTAATGTCAATACGATTCAACAATGCAGAAACAAATTTGATTTTAGAAGTTTACTTCTTGCAGAAGGAATGCAATGCCCACAGTTTAAATTGATAAAGGATAAGGAATCATTACACAATGAAAACTTTGATAAAAATTTTAATTATCCCGTTATCGTAAAACCTGTTACTGGTTCTGGAAGCATAGGAGTTAAGCTGATAACTAACCATGCAGCGCTTGTAAGTCATGGAGAAGAATTACTTAAAAAAACGGTAAACGAAAGAAAACAAAAAGTAGACAATTCGTTTTTAGTTGAAGAGTTTATTGAAGGAGATGAGTTTTCATTAGAAGTTTTTGATGGAGAAATCATTGGTGTTACAAAAAAATATAAAAGTCAATTACCATACTTTGTAGAAATAGGACATGACTTTCCTTTCATAGGGAATGATGCTTTTATGGAATTAGTGGCAAAAATGCTCGATCAATTAAAAGATATAGTAGACCTAAATTGGGGAGCTTTTCACATAGAATTTATTCAGAAAATAGATGAACTATTCATTGTTGAAGTCAATCCTAGATTGGCTGGAGGATTTATTCCACTTTTAATACAAGAAGCATATGGTATTGATCTGCTTAAAAGATTATTCCTAAAAGTGACAGCGAAACCAAATACTGAAAAAAAGAATAAAGATGCAAGCGCTTGCATACGATTTATAATCCCAGAAAAATCAGGAAAAATAGGATGTGACTTCACTACTCTAAATACTCAAAACTGGAAATCCTTTTTAGAATTTAAAATGTATAATAAAACTCTTAATCCATTTGTGAAATCCTTTGATTTTAGAGATAGAATAGGACATGTTATTACTGTTGATTCCGCTTTAGATAAAGCTAAGGAAGAAGTGAATGAGCTACTTAATAATATATTAGATAGAATTAAATTCTTAGATATGGATAATACAGGAAGAATTGAAAAGGGTATAGATCCTCGTATAAAAAAAATAATTTTTGGAAATAAAATTCAAAAGAAAGATTTGAAAGAATTGTTCTTGATTTCTAAAATAGATAAAGCACATATTTTAATGCTTAAAGAAGTTGGGTTGATGTCTCAAGAAAAGGCTTCAAAAATACTTTTTGAAATCGCCTATTTTGAAAAAATCAATTTTGAACCTCTTATAGGTACGCATGCACCACGAGGTTTGTACATGTGTTATGAAAATTGGCTAATAGAACAATTAGGAATGGATGTTGCTGGGTCAATTCACTTAGGAAGATCAAGAAACGATATGAATGCTACTATGGCAATGCTACAAACGCGAAAAGATATTATAGAAGTCGTAGCAAAGCTGCTGGAATTTGTTGAAATGTTATGTTCCATATCAAAGGAATACAAAGATTTTGTGATGCCTGCATACACACATTTTCAACCTGCGGTACCTATAACTTATGGGTATTATTTGCAAGCAATTGCAATTGCATTAAAAAAACATACAGAACAATTCCTTTCTATTGAGGAAACCTTAAAAGTATCTCCTATGGGAAGTTGTTCTGTTGGAGGAACATCTGTGCCAATTGATACAGACTTTATAGCTAAATTATTGGGCTTTGATAAAGGACCTATGAATGCAATGGAATCTGTTGCATCAAGAGATTTTATTTTAGATTTTTTGTCTAAAATATCAATAAGTAGTGTTCTTGTAAGTAGAATTGCAACCGATTTTATTTTATGGAATACCCAAGAGTTTAGTTTATTTGAATTGAGTGACCAAATTACAGGCGCAAGTTCTATTATGCCAAACAAGAGAAATCCTTTTATTTTAGAGAATATTCAAGGAAAACTAGGAGTAGTTTCAGCATCTTTTTCAGGCGCAATCACGGCGATGCATAAAACACCTTTCACCAATAGCATCAGCGTTGGTACAGAATCAAAATTATTTTTAAACCAATCTAAGCAAGAATTTATTGATGCTATAGAGCTTTTGAAAATTTTTATTGAAAATGCCAAACCTAAAAAAGGGAGTATGAAAAAAAGAGCCTTAGAATCACATACTATTGCTACTGAATATGCCAATAAACTTGTTTTAGAATATGGATTTCCTTTTAGAGAAGCACATTTTTTAGTAGGGAAATCTATCTCTAATATGACAAAAATTAGTAAATTGAACGAGTCAGAATCTTTAAATAAATATAATCTTTCGGATTCTATAGAAGATATTGTTGAGAATTCAAAATATGGAGGAGGACCATCTTCAATAAATACAGAAAATAATTTTGAAGAATTGAAAAAAAATATTGAAATGCTAGAGAGGAAAATCAATAAGTATACATCAAAATGGGAAGCTGCAAATAACCAACTCAATGTCTTATGTAACAAAACAATCTATAAGTCAGCATGCAAAACTTTATAAGAAACCATCGTAAATTATCACACAACAAAATCTTTTTTACCATGAAAACAAAACCAAATTATATCATTTTTATACTCCTATTCATTTTACCTGTTTGTGTTTTTTCTCAACATACTATCACAGGAAAAGTTACTGATGGAACGAATCCTATCCCGTATGCGAACGTAGTACTTCTGGATAATGCGAATAAAATAATTTCAGGATCAATTAGTGAAGATGACGGAAGTTTTGAAATCAAAACTAAAGCAGGAGATTACGATATAGTAGTAAGTTTCTTGGGATATAAAGAATTGAAAAAAAGTATTAGTGTAAAAGAAAATATGGATTTAGGAACTATTATCTTACAATCTGGAGGTAATGACTTAGATGAAGTTGTTGTTATAGGAGAAAAAAAGTTGATAGAACGCAAGGTTGATAGACTAGTTTTCAATGTGCAAAACAGCGTTATGGGCTCAGGAACAGACGCAATGGAAGTCTTAACCGTCGTGCCAGGTATACGAATTCAGAACGATCAAATATCGCTTATTGGAAAAGATGGTGTACGTGTCATGATTAATGATCGACTTGTGCAACTTAGCGGGGAAGAATTATCGACTTATATCAGTACCATTGCTTCCGATGAAATCGAAAAAATTGAAGTAATTACGAATCCTTCAGCAAAATACCAAGCTTCTGGAAATTCAGGCTTAATCAATATTGTTCTAAAAAAAGCAACGATAGATAGTTGGAAAAATACCATCATAGGACGTTACATTCAACGACAAGTGCCTTTTTACAATCTGCAAAACAATTTTACCTACAAAAAAGGAAAAGTTAGAATGCTAGCAAATATCAATGCCAGAAAAGAAAACATGATCTTCAAAGAAGATATAAAATCTGTATTTAATGAAGGAAGATGGGAAACATTTAGAAACATAGACAGAAACAGAGACCTTTTTACAGGAAGATTTGAACTAGACTATTCCGTTTCCAAAAACACAACAATAGGTGTGCAATATTATGGAAATTTTGTGGACGCTAACAAAGACAACACGGGTGACACTTTTATCAGAACAACCGATTTTGCGTTGCTAAGAGCAGATTCACCATCAACATTCAACGCCACAAACAATACGATCAATGCCCATTTAATTTCAAAACTAGACACACTTGGAAGAAAAATAAGTGTCGATTTAGACTTTCTAAACTACAATTCTATTCAAGAACACAACTTTCTTACAAATGAGTTTGACGAGAATGGTGACTTTGTTGAGATTAACTTCTTAGGAATGAACAAAACCGAGCTTGATGCTGTCAATTACAGTGCTAGAGTAGATGTGGAACATCCAATTAAAAAGTTGAAACTATCCTACGGAGTGCGAATTGGATATGTTGAAAATGAAAGTGCCACCAAATTTGTGGATGAAATCACAGGAACACCTGTTGTAATAGCAGATCAAACAGATAACTTTCAGTACAAGGAACGTATTGAAGCGGTTTATGCAAGTGCTTCCACATCGTTAAGTAAAAAACTATATGTACAAGCAGGAATACGCTTAGAAAATACACACATAGAAACCATTTCTCAGCGAGAAAACACCAAAGCAAAACAAGATTTCCTCAATGTATTTCCAACGTTTTATATTTGGTACAAACCAAATGAAAACAATTCATTATCAATGAATTATGGAAAACGAATCAATCGTCCAGGATTCTTACTATTAAGTCCTTTCCGATTCTACATCAACTCATTCATCTACTCTGAAGGAAATCCATTCATCACGCCATCTATCAATCATAACTTTGAATTAACACACACCTACAAAGGCAAATTTGTCACCAATCTTTTTATGAGTTACGTGACCAATGGATTTGACGTTATTTTGAGTGGAGATGAAGACACGAATGAAACAGCATTAATTACAGACAACTTTTTCAATCAATTTACCATTGGTTTAAGTGAGTCGTATTATGCCAAAATTTTCCCTTGGTGGGAAACATCTCTAAACGGATACACTTACTTTGTAAGAGCAGATTTTAACGGAGATAGCAATCAAAATTCCATCGCAGACGTTGATCAATTAAGTTACTATTTCAAGGCGAGCAATACATTTACTCTAGACAGCAAGAAAAAATTAAAAGCACAAGTAAGTTTTTGGTATGATTCTCCTTTTGTAAGAAGCTTATACGAAATTTCAGAATCACACAGTTTAGATGTTTCTCTTAGATATTCAATGATGGACAACAATTTGAATCTATCAGCAGGAATGTTTGATATTTTCAATAAATCGGCAAATACGCGAGTTTCTAACATCAATAATATCAGACAAGAACAGCGATACTTTGGCTTTACAAGATATTTCCGTTTATCAGTATCTTATAGTTTTGGGAACAAAGATTTACAAAACCGAGAAAGAGACTTTGGTAATGAAAACGAAAGAAACCGTTTTTAAACATTAAGACACAACCAATAAAGCTTTATAACCAGACACATATTATTTTAGATATAATTAAATAAAATATGCAACTTTTTTTACTACATTTTGCTGGCGGAAGCTGTTATTCTTATGAGTTTTTAAGAAAAAGCATACCAGATAACTTTGATTTTTTACAGCTAGAATTGCCAGGTAGAGGCAAACGCTATAAAGATGCCTTTTTGATGAACCGATCTGATGCGGTGAAAGATTATGTATCTCAAATTAAAGAAAAAAGAACTAGTGCTTCTTATGTGTTATACGGGCATAGTATGGGTGCTTATTTAGCTTATTTTGTTGCAAAAGAAATGGAACGAATTGGAGATCCACCAGTAAAACTTGTGCTATCTGGAAATTCTGGGCCAAATGTCATTGAATATGATGAAGAGGGAAATATTGTAAAAAAGCCCAAAAGATATCTCATGAATGACGAAGAATTTAAAGAAGAGCTAAAAGAATTAGGTGGCGTTAATGAAGAAATCTTTACAAACAAAGAACTGTTCGATTTTTTTACACCTATTCTAAGAGCTGATTTCGAGGTTGTTGAAAAGGATGAAAGCAATCTAGAAGCACAAAACGAAAGAGTAAACATCCCAATTCATGTATTAATGGGTGATGAAGAGGAATATGTAGATTATATAGACAATTGGAAAAGATATACTTTTTCATATTTTGAAAGCCAAATCTTAAAAGGAAATCATTTCTTTATTTATGAGTATCCAGAAAAAATAGCGGAAGTTATTAAAAGTGCGAAAGTATACTACTAAAGACAATGATGTTAACAATCTACATCAAAAGCCCTATTATAATTCTTTAAAAATATCAGTGAATGTTTAAATTTAAGAAAAAAGATATTCTCCTAGTTATTCTATATGCTATACCAAATACAATATTAAGTTTTAGTGTCATATATATAATTAATAATGTACTTTCAGGAAATCAAAATTTTTTAAGAGATTATATGATTATAGTTTTTTCAGCTATAATAGTATATTCCTATCTGCTCAATATTGTTTTTCAAAAAGGACTCAATAAGTATGCTTTTAAAATATTATACGAGAATGAGAAAAAATTATTTGATCAAATCTTAAAAGCGCCATTAATTACCTTAGAAAACTTTGGAACGCAACGTTTTTATACCGCAATGGAAGACTTAAGAATCTTCTCAAACTTACCTTATGTTATAACACATACTGTAAGTTCTCTTTTAATGCTTGTCATCGGATTAATATATATGATATCACTATCTGTTCCATCTGCAATTGTAGTATCAGTTCTTATTGTTTTATTGGCGTTATCTTACTTTATAATCATGAATTCGATGTCTAAAGAAGTTGCAACTTTGCGAAAGTACAACGAGCATTATTATGGCTATGTGAATGATTTAATCAGAGGATTCAAAGAATTAAAATTGAGTGCCAACAGAAGAAAAAATATAATGAATGAATACCTTGGTCCAAACCGTGATGCATCTGAAGGACTAGATTTTAAAATAAATTATGTGTTTTTATCTATTAATATGATCAGTCAATATGGGCTTCATTTCCTTATAGCTGTTGTAATGTTTGGATTGCCTGCCTTAGGACTTCTTGATAGAGCAGGAGTCATCTCATATGTAGTGGTGATACTATTCATTTCAGGACCTATAAACAATCTTATCAACTTGCAGCAAACATATACACGTTTTATGGTAGCAAATAGGAGAATTAAAAAATTTAGGAAAGACTTCCAAATTGAAGAAGATCGAGTAGATACTCCACAAATTTCTACATCTTTTCAATCTATCGAATTCAAAAACATATGTTTTAATTACGAAGAGAAAAACAAAGAAAATACATTTACTCTTGGTCCCGTAAATCTTGAAGTAAAAAAAGGAGAAGTCATCTTTATAATTGGAGGAAATGGTTCGGGAAAAAGTACGTTTATAAATATCCTTACGGGACTTTATCAGCCTTCTGATGGAGAAATTATTGTAAATGAATCATCTATTATTGATCCAAAAAGTGAACTACAGAACTACATGACGGCAATTTTTACCAACAATCATATTTTTTCAAAAAACTATGATGATTATAAGCTCGAAAGTAATAAAGAATATCAAGAGTTACTAAAGCAAATGGAGCTAGATGTTGTTGTAGAAGATGATAAAGAAGAATCTGCTAGAAGAAATTTTTCAAAAGGACAAAGTAAAAGAATGTCGATGATTTTTGCGCTTTTAGAAAAAAAACCAGTTTTAATTCTAGATGAATGGGCAGCAGATCAAGATCCTTACTTTAGGAAATTCTTTTATGAAGAGTTAATTCCTAAATTTAAAAAAGATGGAAAAACAATAATTGCAGTTACGCATGACGATGCTTATTTCAATCATGCAGATCGTATTATTAAATTTGATTTTGGGAAAATTATAAAAGACTTAAAAACAGAAGATAAAAAACAAATAAAGGATTTGTCAATTTAATTTTTTTTCTTGATTTTTAAATAATGAAAAATAAAGTCAGTTGCTTAGTATTATTATGTGTCATTTGTTTGCTTACAAATTGTAAACAAACGAAGACTGTAAATAAGGTTTCTACAACCAAGAAGAATGACTCCGTTTCACGGATTATAAACAATCATGATTTTAAATTAATTATAGAAGATGCTAAACTAGACGGATCTATATTAATCTTTGATCCTAAAAAGAGCACATTCTATTCAAATGACTTCCAATGGGCAAGGACAAGTAGACCGCCAGCATCAACTTTTAAAATTGTTAATTCAATTATTGGATTAGAAACAGGATTGATAAAAGGTGAAGATTTTATTTTTAAATGGAATGGAAAGTATAGAGTAAATCCAGCGTGGAGAAAAGATCTAACATTTAGAGAAGCATTTCAACTCTCATGTGTTCCTTGCTACCAAGAACTGGCAAAAGAAATAGGAGCAGAGAGAATGAAATATTATGTGTCCAAGATTCAGTATGGAAACATGAAAATTGATTCGACAAATATTGATACCTTCTGGTTTGAAAAAGGATCTTACATAAACCAATTTCAACAAATAGCTTTTTTAGAGCGTTTATACAATTCAAAATTACCAATCTCTCAGGAAAACGAAATGATTGTAAAGAAGTTGATTTTAATAGAGAAAGGCGATGATTATGTACTATATGGAAAAACTGGCAGAACAATCGTAGATAAAATGCATAACGGATGGTTTGTTGGATACATGGAAAAAAACAATCAACTGTATTATTTCGCAACAAATATTAATCCTAGTAAAGAAGTATACTCAGGCAATTTCTATTCGACAATTAAAAAAATTACGATACAAGCATTAGAAAAAAATCATTCTTACTAATGTCAGCATATAAACCAACCACTATTTCCCAATAATTATTGGGTTATTCTTAGCTTTTTAATATTTTGAAAGCACACTTCTTCTTTCTATTAAAAGCAAAACAAATTATTAAATTATTTTTATGAGACTCACACTTGCTCAGCAAGATATATATTATGAATATCTAATGTATCCTGAAGCACCGATTCATAATATTGGAGCTAAAATTAATATAGAAGGAAAAATAGATTTCAACACTTTAGATGCAGCTTATCATGCGCTTATAAACCAGCATGATAGTTACAGAAGTTATTTGGTTTTTAAAGGAAATGAGGTAACAATAAACATCCACGAAAAGTTTAATTCACCTCTAGAATTTATTGATTTCTCTAATGAAAGTGAAGCAGAAACAGTTGCTGAAAAATTCATGAAAGAAGATTTTCAGGTAGCTTTTCAACTTAATGAAGATACAATCTTACATAGGTTTATTCTTATAAAAATAAATGAAACACATAGTTATCTCTATTCAAAATATCATCACATTATTACCGATGGTTGGGGAACTTCTTTAATGTTTCAACGATTCGTAGCGAATTACAATGAGTTAATTGAAAAAAGTGAAATTGAAACGGATTACCCTTTTAGTTATATCGAATATGTTAAAAGCGATGTAGAATATATAAACTCGGAATCATATGCTAAGGATGCTAATTACTGGAAAGAGAAATTTAGTAATTTACCAGAAAACGTATTAAAAAAGCTAGATCCGAATAAAGACATCGTAAAAAGTAAACGTGAAGAATTATACATACCTAGAAGTATCTATAATAAAATCATTGAAGTCTCTAAAGAAAAAAGAGTCTCTACATTTCACTTTATTCTGGGTATTCTATATGTGTATTTTTCTAAAAGATATCAAAAAGAATCAGTCGTAATCGGCATTCCCGTACTTAACAGAAAATCAGCGAAATTTAAAAAAACGGTTGGTCTTTTTATGGGAGTTACGCCTTTAAAAATAGAAGTAGACGTTGAAAGTACATTCAATGAACTTCTTGAAACTATCAAAAAACAGCTCCGCGCAGATTACAGGCATCAGCAATTTCCTTTAGGAAAACTTATAAGTGAATTAGGATTATCCGCAGAAAAAAGAAAGTTGTTCAACATTATGCTTTCGTATGAAAAGCAAGACTATTCCAATCATTTTAAGGATACAAAAACAACTGTAGTTCCAATGACTCATGAAGCTGAAAGAGTTGGATTGGCAATTTATATAAGAGAATTTGACGCATTAGAAGATATAAAAATTGATTTCGATTATAATACCAATCATTTTGACGCATCTTCAATAAAACAAGTCGTTACACATATGAACGATTTAATTCATAATGTCTTAAAAGATCCATCGCAAAAACTACTTGCCTATAATTATATCTCAAGTTCTGAAACACAGACATTATTAAATACTTATAACGATACAAATGTTCCTTTTGATCTATCGGAAACGACACTATCTAAACTCAATACAACTGCAAAAGAACATCTTGAAAAAGTAGCGATCAAAGATAATTTTAAATCTTTTACGTATCAAGAAGTAATTAATAAGTCTAATAAGATTGCAAGTTTTTTACAAGAAAAATTACAAGGAAATACAACGCCAATAGCAGTACTAATGGATCGTTCTTCCGAACTAATAATTACGCTTTTAGCGATCATGAAATCGGGAAGAGCATTCATTCCACTCGATCCAAACTTTCCTAAAGAACGTTTAGAATATATTATAAAACATAGTAAAGTAAGTACGCTTATTGCAACAACCGAAATGCAAGGTATGTTAGATACTACTATAGAATTCTTGAACGTTGATACATTTGAAAAATTGCCAGAGAATTTTAATGAACTTCAAGCAATTTCTTCAGACAAAACAGCTTATATTATTTATACTTCTGGATCTACAGGAAAGCCAAAAGGAGTAGAAATAGGACATAAATCATTGCTTAACTTTTTGCTAAGCATACAACAACAACCAGGAATAACAAGCAATGATGTATTGTATTCAGTTACAACACAATCATTTGATATTTCTATTCTTGAATTTTTCTTACCGCTTATCGCTGGTGCAACGCTCTATGTTGCGAACAAAGAAATTTTGCAAGACCCAAAGAGCATAATTAAAGAAATAGAAGTATTACGACCTAGCATAATTCAGGCAACTCCAAGTTTTTATCAAATGTTATATAATGCAGGTTGGAAAGGAAATACCAACTTAAAAGTTCTATGTGGAGGTGATTTACTAAACGAAATGTTGGCGGAAAAACTATTGTTAACCAATCAATCGTTATGGAATATGTATGGTCCTACAGAAACAACAATTTGGTCTAGCATAAAGCATATAAAAAAGGCTTCACAAGCTTCAAACATTGGAAAACCTATACATAATACTCATTTCTATATTTTGGATGCTTACAATAAACTATTACCAACGCATACCGATGGAAAAATATACATAGGCGGAAAAGGATTGGCAAAAGGATATTACTTGGATGCGTCGTTGACAAATGAAAAGTTCATCACAAATCCATTTAACGTGGATGAGAAAATATATGAAACAGGCGATTTAGGAAGATGGAATTCTGATGGAGAAATAGAGTTTTTAGGAAGAGATGACCAACAAGTAAAAATAAGAGGCTTTAGAATTGAATTAGGAGATATAGAAACACAGCTAAACAATCATTCAGCTGTAGAAGAATCGGTTGTTATTGCAAAAAAATCTGCGAAACAAAATGCTTTTTTAGTAGCGTATATAATTGCGAAAAAAGAAAAGATAGATACAAATGAAATTATTAGATTCTTGCAAAAGAAACTACCCAATTATATGGTTCCTTATACAATTATAGAACTACATGAATTTCCATTAACATTCAATAAAAAGATAAATAGAAAGCAACTAGAGCAGAAAGAAAATATAAATAAAAAAGATGAAAAGCAACTGCAGGAAGCTCAAAACGAAATGCAGGAAATAATATATAGTTTTTATCAAAAAGTACTTGAACTAGATGAAAATTTTAATATTACAGATAGCTTTTTTGCACTAGGTGGACATTCGCTCAACGCCATTCGATTGATAGGACATCTAGAAGAAACCTTTGGATATAAACTATCACTAAAAGAGTTATTTGACAAGCCAGATATTATTTCGCTCTCTGAATATCTTGAAAGTAAAGATGGAGACGAAAAGAAGAGAAAAGAAATACTTTCTATCGCAGTACAGCCTTTTTATCCAGTAACTTTTCCGCAATATGCAATTTGGTTAGCGTCAATACAATCGGAGAAGTCTATTGCGTATAATATGTATGGAGCCTACGTAATTCAAGGAGAAGTAGACCTTTCAATAATGCAACAGGTTTTTGAAGAAGTTATTGATAGATATGAAGTTTTACGAACCAATTTCATAGAAGTAGATGGCGTGCCGTATCAAAAAATAAAAAGTACACAAGAAGTTTCTTTCGAAATAGATAGGAGTTTTTTAAAGGTTGCAGCATACGAAGATGCATTAAAAAAATACTTAAACAAAGAATTTGATTTAGAAAAGGATTCACTCATAAGAGCAGCAGTTTTTCATATGGAAGATGCTGAAGATCAATTTGTCTTTGCTACACATCATGTAATTGTAGATGGGTGGTCTTTAGAATTAATGATTAAAGAATTAACCGATAGATACATAGCCATTAAACATAATGAAAAACTGGACCTTCCAGCACTAAACTATCAATTTAAAGATTATGTGAAATGGCAAAATGATTTCAATATTGAAAACGAATTAAGAAATAGAGCGTTTTGGACAACATACCTAAAAAAATATACATGGGAACCATTGGTGCCTTATGATAAAGTTTCTTCAGAGGATAAATATTTAGGAGATTTCTATATGTTCAATTGGGATAAAAACTTTCTTGGCGCACTCAAAACCATCGCAATTCAAAATGAAATTACGTTGCATACCTTGCTAATGGCTTCGTTTCATATAATATTAAATAAAATGTATAACCTAGAAGATATATGTTTAGGAACAATTAATTCAGGAAGAACATACTCTGGACTGCATAATCAACTAGGTATGTTTGTAAAAACGCTTCCGTTAAGAAGTCATGTAAAGCCTGAAACTTCATTTTTAGAATTTGCACAAGAAATGCATCAAAACCTTTTATCGGTTGATGAACATCAAGACCTTCCAGAAGATATACTCAACACATTGCGATTTGAAGCAATTTTAGTACTTCAAAATGAAACGTTCAACTATGCAAAAGTAGAAGTTACAGATAATTTAACGTTTAAATCTAGCCCGGTAATTGCAGAATATAATCGTTTGCCATTAAACATCGATTTTGCGATGACCGATGAGTATTTAAGAGGCTCTATTCTTTATGATACCAGTAAATATGATA
The DNA here is from genome assembly GCF_009901525.1 of Kordia antarctica. Classification (NCBI taxonomy): domain Bacteria; kingdom Pseudomonadati; phylum Bacteroidota; class Flavobacteriia; order Flavobacteriales; family Flavobacteriaceae; genus Kordia; species Kordia antarctica. The sequence goes on along the minus strand of NZ_CP019288.1, from coordinate 917,494 downwards.
AAGAAACTTTAGATGTTTTAACTCTTAAACATGAAAAGCTATTAAGAGAAATAATTTTAGAAATTCAACAACCAATACATGCAATCGATATTGAACTTGATCTTGAAAAAGAGGAAATAATCGATATAGATTTTAATTTTTAATAATACGTAACTAAACTATGATTCTTATAAAAAGACTTTTTGTATTAATCGGAATATTCTTCCTTGGATTTTTGCCTCCTCTAACTGCGCAGAATAGCGTCTCTTTTGAAGAAGCAAAATCATTTTATCCGTATGCCAAAGTACTTAAAAACGATAGTATTATATGGGGATATTTATCCGTGCCTGAAAACTGGGAAAAAGAAGATACCAATACCATTAAAATTGGAGTTACAGTTCTAAAAAGCCGTGAAAACAAAGAAGATGTTCCAGCAGTAGTATTTATTCAAGGTGGTCCAGGCGCAAGCGGCGTAAGTAATATATGGTCATGGAGATTGCATCCGTTGCGAAAAACTCATGACATTGTACTTTTTGATGTCCGCGGAACTGGGTTTTCCAAGCCAAGATTATGTCCAAATTTAGGAGAAGAATTTTTGAAAATTCTTGCTAAAAACCAATCAGAAGTAGAAGATGAAAAACAAAAAGTCAATGCTGCATTGGCCTGCAAACAGGAATTGATACGAAAAGGAATAGATACTGATGCGTATCATAGTGGTTCTGTAGCAAAAGATTTACACGCTTTAATGTCAAATTTAGGCTATAAAGGTTGGAGTGTATATGGCGTGTCATATGGAACATATATGGCACAAGTATATGCGAGTATATATCCAGAAGATGTAACATCATTAGTATTAGATTCTTCTATCGCAGATATTAAAGCATATTATACTGAGAACACAAGCAATTATATGAATAGCCTTAATAAGGTTTTTGATGCTTGTAAAAATGACCCAAATTGTAATCAACAATATCCAAATTTAGAAGAAACGTATTATGAGGTAATCAATGAAATGGAAAACAATCCTATAACAGTTCCCGTTTCTAAAAATTTCATAGAAGGTGAGAGTTTTACGTTTAATTCTGAAGATTTTAAAGTAGCTATTCAGCAAGCATTGTATAACAAGCAATTGGTTGAGGTAATTCCTTTATTAATACATCAATTTAAAGATAAAAACAAAGATGCTTTAGGGAATTTAGTTACTGCTTTTTCAAGCTTATTAATGATGGATTATGGAGTTTATTATTGTGTAAGTTGCAATGAAACACTTCCGAATAATGAGCTTTCTAATTTCGAATTAAACGTATCTAAATATGATAAGCTTCATGGCGGACTAGCATTTTATAAGTCAGATTTTAAAGTATGTGATAAATGGAATATCAATAAGCCCGATTCTTTATTCAAAAACTTTGATTTAGATCCTTTAAAAGAAGAAAACTTTCCTGTATTGATATTTTCTGGAGAGTACGATCCAATTACACCAGATACAAATGGTGAAAAAGTTGCAGAAAGATTCAATACAGCACATAATATTCCAGGATCCACATATGGGCATGTTCCTGGATTTACAGGAATTGGAAAATCTGTAGCTACCTCTTTTATAAAAAATCCAAATCAAAAACCAGACGTAATGGCTTTTAAAAAAGTTGTGAAAATGGAAATTGTAAAAGACATCACTGTAAATAAAGGAGTCGCGAAAATGGGGAATAGCTTAAATGAAATGAATCTAATTTTTCTTGCACCTTTAGTAATAGCTATAAGCGTTATGTTGGTTTTTATCTTGGTGTATTCATTTAAAATTTTCAGAAAAAAATATAATAATCTCTCAGACAATTTAGTAAGAGGATTAAGTATTCTTTCTTCTACCTTAGGATTGATTTGCTTAATAGGTTTAGTAGGCGCATTGCTGAAAGTTACAGAGCATAACTACTTTATTTTAGCATTTGGATTGCCTCAAAATTATGCGTACTTATTCACACTTTCAATAGTGTTCTTAGTATTGGTAATACTAACCGCATTAGTGTTTCTAATAAGAATTAAAAAGATCTCGAATAGAAGTATCGTTTTTTCGGTCATTTTTTCAAACATACTTCTGGCAACTTATATGATTTACTGGGGAATATTCCCATTTTAAATTTTAACTGATTACTAAATAAAACCAATGGAAAATACGATACTTTTTGATAAATATAAAGAAGTTTTCAAGGAAGATAATACGATTCCTAGCTTACTCGACACAAATAGTGATTTGTTAATAGATATCTTCAAAGGATTTAAATACCCAATTTCTTCATGGCCAGTTATCATTAATAACAAAATGAAGGAAGAGCTAAAAGAAGCAAGCATTAAAATCCCGAAGCTATTACAAAAAATACCTTCTCTTTATTTTGAAAATGATGTTAAAAGAATTGCTGATTTTTATTTTAATGGAGATCAGACAATAGGACAATTTTCATTAATGTGTCAAAACAAAAACTTAGATGTAAGTTCCAGATTAGATCTTACGTATACAAATGATGGATTTAAAGTTTTGGAAATTAATATGGGATCTTCAATAGGAGGAATGGAGTTTCAAAACTTTGAACCATTAATCAAAGAATTACATCCTATACTTTCAACAAATAAAGAGCAATTTGATTCTAAGAAAACACAAAGTTTATATATAAAATTCCTAATTAACAAAATTGAAGCGCATGTATCATCTCAGGATAATGAATTGGGAATATTTTTAGTGAATACAAGTTTGGGAGACGCAGCATCTAAAAATATGATTAAAAGTTTTTTTGATCAACTTTTAGAAAAGGAATTAACACATAAAAATAAAAAGGGAAGTACTTATATTGATAGTATCTCCGAATTAAAGTTTACAAATAATACACTTCAATATCAAAATAAAAAGATTCATGCAGTATTAATTTTAGATTATGCGTTAAACAATATTACTCCTGATGTATTTAGAGCTTTAGTGACAGATCAAGTATATTTTCCTGATCACTTGGGAACAGCATTTATGCGAGACAAACGAAATTTAGCTTTATTAAGAAGACTCGCAGTAGCAGAAAAATTTAGCGAAGATGATAATAAAACAATCTTAAAATATATTCCTTGGACAGAATTGGTTGTAAATGAACAAGTAAAATACCAAGGAGAATTCTATACAGTTCCAGAACTTTTAGCAAAGAAACAAGAGCAGTTTGTTATTAAAATAGCAGATGGATTACAAGGAAAAGATGTCTTTATTGGTAAGTTTTGCAAACAAGAAGAATGGGCAAAAATTATAGAGAAAGCACTACAAGAAAAAACATATGTGGCACAAGAATTTTCAGAATCTATAGATCTTTTGGCACCAAACAAAGCCAATAATTGGGAACCACACAAATTAGTTTGGGGCGCATTTGGATTTGGAGATATTTATGGAGGCGTTTGGGTAAGAATGTCTGCCAATAATACTGATGCTGGAGTTATAAATTCAGCAAATGGAGCGGTAGAAGGCATTGTATATGAATCTTATTAATCACTTCTTACAGTAAACTTTTAAAGATAAAAATGGTAGAAAAAAACATATTATTAGATAAATACGAAATAATAAAAGAACAAGCAGAAAAAGACCTGCCTGTTTGGGTAGAAACATCCAAGCATGACCTTCCTGAATTATTTAAAAATTACATGTATCCAGTAAATGCATGGCCAATTATTATTAGCGAAACTACCGCCAATGAATTGCAGACGCTTAGTATAAAATTGCCAAAGTTAATTCAGCAAATACCTAAGTTATACTTTAATAATGATGTTAAAAAAATTGCAGATTATTATTTCTCAGGAAATGAATTTATTGCCCAATATGCAATGATTAGTCATGAAAAAAAGATTGACATCGGATCACGTTTAGATTTAATGTATACTGAAGATGGATTTAAGGTGCTCGAAATTAATATCGGATCATCTATTGGTGGATGGCAAGTTCAAAGTTTTGAAAAGGTGATAAGAAAATTTCATCCTTATCTATCTAATCAAGAAAATTCAAATTACTTTCACTCGGAAGACTCCCAAAAAAACTATGTTAAATTCTTAATTGATAAAACTTTACAGCATGTTAAGTCAATAGAAAATGAAGTTAATATTTTTATAAATTTCGGACAGGATCAGCATGAGGAAATAGATGCAAAAAGTCTTCTCTTCTTTAATGAGTTATTAGATGTAGAGTTCAAAAAAAGAGGATTAACGGGAATGGCTTGTTCAGGTAAATTATCTTCATTAAAACTTAGAAATGGAAACCTATACTTAGGAAATACAAAAATACATAGTGTAATATTATTAGTTTCTGACGATGAAGAAGTTCCTGTAGATGTTTTTAGATCATTTTTGATGGATGCAACGTACTTTCCAGACCATGTAGGCGTTACGATGTATGGAGATAAAAGAAACTTAGGCTTATTGAGGACATTAGCTGAAAAATCTAAATTCTCTGAAGAAGATAATGAGTTGATTCTTGACAGTATACCTTGGACTGCCGAAATTAAAAAAAGGGATATTATATACAAAAAAGAAACCTTTGACTTAATAGATTTCCTAAGAAATCATAAAGACCTTATGGTGATAAAATCTGCTAGAGGATATCAAGGGAAAGATGTATTCATAGGTAAATACGTAACGAATGAAGAATGGGAAGAAGCTATACAAATAGGATTGCAAGAAACTGATTTTATAGCACAAGAATTTAGTGACTCTATAAACTTTAAAGCTCCCAATAAAAATAATGAATGGACATCTCATAAATTAGTTTGGGGATCTTTCGGATTTGGAAATATGTACGGAGGCGTTTGGGTACGAATGTCTGAAGTCGAATCGAACCTTGGAGTTATAAATAGTGCAACTGGCGCAGTAGAAGCAATCGTTTATGAACTTAGGGAAGAAGATTTTTATATTATATAATAACCTGAGTTCGATATAAAAATACCTCTGGAAAAGCGCACTTTCTTTTGTTTCTTTTCTTGCGAGCAAAGAAAACGAAAATAAAAATATGAAAATCAGATACTTAGCACTTATTTAAAAACATGTTCAAAATATTACTTAAGTAAACTTATGTCGAACTCACGTTAATAGCTATAAACCCTCAAAAAAAATGGCTATTGAAACATGAATTATTTTTAAACTTTCTTACAATAACACTAAATTTACCTAAATTCGGTTTTGGATATCTATTAGAGATTTTCTATTTATAGAAAATAGTTTATAAGGATCATGAATAATTCGTCTATGGTCGTTTAAGAAATCTCTTTCTACAAGTTTCATAATTTTTTATTGTTTCTAGCGTTCTGACTATTCAGTTTAGGGACGTTTTATTTTTATAGTTATAACCGTATTTTAAGAAAATATTCTAGTAACATTAATTTTTTTATTCTAACTTAGATGATTATTAACTTAAAATATTTTAGAATTATGAAAAAAAAGAAATTAAAAACTTTAAGACTTAACAAAAATTCAATTTCAGTTTTCGACTCAATTTTAGGAGGTAGAGAAAATTGTTCTGATGGAGAAACTTGTACTGATAATGTGCCACTTAGACCAGCTAGAAATGTCTAATAGAATGGATTGTTACACACAGCAAGATGCATCTTGGTGTTAGTAATAAAAAATAATTAAAGAGCAAACTTCGGTTTGCTTTTTTTATGATAGTAAGCTTAGTAATTTTAATTTCCTATTTATTCAATATTAAGAAGCACTTCAATATATTTTAAGAAAATATTCTAGTAACATTAATTCTTTTATTCTAACTTGTATGCTTATTAACTTAAATATATTAAATCATGAAAAAAAAGAAATTAAAAACTTTAAGACTTAACAAAAATTCAATTTCAGTTTTCGACTCAATTTTAGGAGGAAGAGCAAATTGTTCTGATGGAGAAACTTGTGTTGAGCCTGTTAAATTTACAGAAGAAGATGTACCTATGTGTTACGAATAAAAAAAATGATAAAAGCAAACTTCGGTTTGCTTTTTTTATGATAGTAAACTTTAGTAGCTTTAACGTTTGCTATTACAAATAATTTACAGCGGATTATAATGCAATATTTTAGTGATTTAACGGATACAATATCAAAAATTGACACTGCTAGTTTGATGTCAGTCAGAGATAGTATTTTAAACTGTTTCAAACGAAAAGGAACTATATACATTTTCGGAAATGGTGGCAGTGGCGCAACTGCATCTCATGTGGCTGGTGATTATTTAAAAACGATAAAAGGACTACGTATTGTTTGTCTAAAT